>JAODAU010000150.1 GCA_025463615.1 Microbacteriaceae bacterium
ACTCGATCCTCCCGGCCAGCGGCTCCGCGCTCGACGCCGAGGCCGTACGCCGCTCCGACGGCCTGCAGAACCGGCTGTTCCTGGACCCGCTGCTGCTCGGGCGCTACCCCGCCGACGTGCTCGACGACACGGGCTCGGCCGCCTGGTTCTCGGTGCGCGCGGACGTCCTTGCGGTCATCGCCACCCCTCTGGTCTTCCTCGGGATCAACTACTACAGCCGCCACACCGTGGCCGCTGGCGCCTCCCCAGACGCGAGCCCCAGCGCCTACCCCGGCAGCGAGCGCGTGCGAATCGTGTCCACGGGCGCGGCCACCACGCAGATGGGCTGGGAAATCCATCCGGACGGAATGCTGGACGTGCTCCGGATGGCGAACGAGCTCGCGCCCGGCCTTCCCCTCTACATCACCGAGAACGGATCCGCGTACGACGATCGTGTCGAGCCCGATGGCGAGATCCAGGACGGCGAACGCACGGACTACCTCGTCGCCCACCTCGAAGCCGCGAGGGACGCGGTCCGCGAGGGCCTCCCGCTCAAGGGCTATTTCGTCTGGTCCCTGATGGACAACTTCGAGTGGGCCTGGGGATACTCGCGCAGGTTCGGCGTCGTGTACGTCGACTACGAGACGCAGCGTCGCATCCCCAAGCAGAGCGGGCTGTGGCTGGCGGAGTTCCTGCGGGCCGAGGTGCCGATCCGGCGGACATAGGATTTCGCCATGCCCGCGACCCGCTGCCCCTGCCTCAGCGGCAACTCGTACGACGAGTGCTGCGGCCGCTTCCATTCGGGCGCCGCGATCGCCCCGACCGCGGAGGCGCTGATGCGATCGCGATACTCGGCGTACGCGCTCGGGCTGCCTGGCTACATCCTCGAGACGTGGCATGCGTCGACCCGACCGGCGTCGCTCGAGCTCGACCCGTCGCTCACCTGGTACCGCCTCGACGTGCTCGACGCGCGCGGCGGCCCGTTCGATCGCGCGGGGCTCGTGGAGTTCCGCGCGTACTATCGCAGCGACGGACAGCGCGGCGACCAGCACGAGGTGAGCCGCTTCGTGCGCGAGGGCGGCCGCTGGTACTACGTCGACGCGGCGTGAGCTCGAGGGAGAGCGGATGGCACACGGGCGCGACACGCAGTCCACGATCTACCGGGACGGGGCGACCGGCCGCACTCCCTTGGTGCCGACCTCCTGGAGCGGTCTCGAGGATGCCGCCCGGCGCGCGATGTCGCGCGCGGCCTGGGCCTACGTGGCGGGCTCCGCGGGCACCGAGTCGACCGCCGCGGCGAACCACGCGGCCTTCGAACGCTGGCGGATCGTGCCGCGCGTGCTGCGCGACGTCGCCGAGCGCGACCTCTCGATCGAGCTGTTCGGGCACCGCTACCCCACTCCCCTGCTGGCGTCGCCGGTCGGGGTGATCGGGCTGGTGCACCGGGACTCGGATGCGGGGGTGGCCCGCGCCGCGGCATCCGTCTGCGTGCCGTACATCCTCTCGACGCAGGCAAGCACCCCGATGGAGGTGACCGCGGCGGCCATGGGCGACGCGCCGTTCTGGTACCAGCTCTACTGGTCGTCTTCCCGGGACATCGTCGCCAGCATGGTCGGCCGCGCGGAGGCGGCCGGCGCGCAGGCGATCGCGGTCACACTCGACACGCATAGCCTCGGCTGGCGGCCGCGCGACCTCGACCTCGGCTACCTGCCGTTCGCGCACGGCCTCGGCATCGCGCAGTACACCAGCGACCCGGCGTTCCTGCGGTTGGTCGAGGAGCATCGGTCGAGCGGGCCGACGCCGCGCATCACGCCGGCGACGATCCGCACGCTCGTCGACATGACGCGCAACTTCCCCGGCCCGTTCTGGGGCAACCTCCGCTCCCCCGCCCCGCGCGCCGCCGTCGACGTCTTCCTCGAGACCTTCCCGCACTCGAACCTCACCTGGGACGACATCGCCTGGCTGCGCACGATCACCGGCCTGCCCATCGTGCTCAAGGGCGTGCAGCACCCGGATGACGCGGCCCGCGCCGTCGCGGAGGGACTCGACGGAGTCATCGTCTCGAACCACGCCGGCCGCCAGCTCGACCACGCGATCGGTTCGCTCGACGCGCTGCCGGGGGTCGTCGCGGCGGTCGACGGGAGCGTGCCGGTGCTGTTCGACAGCGGGGTGCGGTCGGGAGCCGACATCCTCGTCGCCCTCGCGCTCGGGGCGTCCGCGGTCTGTGTGGGGCGCGCCTACGCCTACGGGCTGGCGATCGCCGGCGAGGCGGGGGCGCGCGAGGTGTTCCGCAACCTCATCGCCGAGTTCGACATCAGCCTCGCGCTGGCCGGCGTCAGCAGCGCGGCTGAGGTTCCGCGCGACACGGTGACCCGGGTCTAGGCGCCCTCGACCCAGCCCATCGTGCGCTCGACGGCCTTCTTCCACTGGCCGTACTCGCCCGAACGCCGCGCGTCGTCGTGCGTCGACGACCACTCGCCGTCCTGGCGCCAGTTCGCGGAGAGGCTCTCGAGGTCCGGCCAGAAGCCCACCGCGAGCCCCGCCGCGTAGGCGGCGCCCAGGCACGTGGTCTCGACGACCTCGGGGCGGATGACGGTCTCGTCCAGCGCATCGGCGAGGATCTGCATGAGCAGGTCGTTCGCGGTCATCCCGCCGTCGACCTTCAGCGCGGTCAGCCGGATTCCGGTGTCCGCCGTCATCGCGTCGACCACCTCGCGCGTCTGCCACGCGCAGGCCTCGAGGGTCGCCCTGGCGATGTGGGCCTTCGTCACGAAGCCGGTGAGCCCCGCGATCACGCCGCGGGCGTCGCTGCGCCAGTAGGGCGCGAACAGTCCGGAGAACGCGGGCACGAAATAGCACCCGCCGTTGTCGTCGACGGATGCCGCCAGCCCCTCGATCTCGGACGCGTGCTCGATCAGTCCCAGCTGGTCGCGCAGCCACTGCACGGTCGCCCCCGCCATCGAGATCGACCCCTCGAGCGCGTAGACCGCGGGCGCGTCGCCCAGCTTGTAGCCGACGGTGGTGATCAGCCCGTGCTTCGACTGCACCGGCTTCGTGCCGGTGTTCATCAGCAGGAACGCGCCGGTGCCGTAGGTGCTCTTCACGTCGCCGCGGTCGAACGCGGCCTGCCCGAACAGCGCGGCGTGCTGGTCCCCCAGCGCCCCCGCGACGGGAACCCCCTCGAGCACACCCACGGCGGTGCCGTAGACCTCGGAGGACGACACGATCTCGGGCAGCAGGGAGGCGGGCACGTTCATCCGACGCACGATCGTCTCGTCCCAGTCGAGGGTCTCGAGGTTCATGAGGAGGGTTCGGCTCGCGTTCGTGACGTCCGTGACGTGGCGGCCGCCATCCACTCCCCCGGTGAGGTTCCAGATGAGCCACGAGTCCATCGTGCCGAACATGAGCTCGCCGGCATCCGCCCGCTCGCGCAGCCCGGCGACGTTGTCGAGCAGCCAGACGATCTTCGGCCCGGCGAAGTAGGTGGCCAGCGGCAGGCCGGTGCGCTCGCGGAAGCGCTGCTGGCCCACGACGTTCTCGAGGTCCTTCACGATGTCGGCGGTGCGCGTGTCCTGCCAGACGATCGCGTTGTGCACGGGCTCGCCGGTCGCCCTGTCCCAGAGCAGCGTCGTCTCGCGCTGGTTCGTGATGCCCACGGCGGCCAGGTCGGATGCCGCGATCCCGGCGACCTCGAGCGCCTCCGCGACCAGCGCCTGCACGTTCTCCCAGATCTCCAGGGCGTCGTGCTCGACGAGGCCGGGGCCCGGGAAAATCTGCCTGTGCTCGCGCTGCGCGACGCTCACGATTCGGCCGCCGTGGTCGAACACGATGCAGCGGCTCGAGGTGGTGCCCTGGTCGATGGCGGCGATGAACTTCTTGTCGGTCACGGTGCCTCCTCGTCGAGACGGTTGATGTCGGCTCAGGCTAGCCCGCTGTGGCTGCGACCCAGGCGTCGAGCCTGGCGATCGCCGCACCGGAGTCGATCGCCTGCTCCGCCACTACGAGCTTCTCGCGGAAGCGCTGCAGGATCGGGCGCTGCAGCTGCGTCGGGTCCGTCGCGAGCTCGAACGACACCAGCCCGGCCGCCGCGTTGAGCAGCACGATGTCGCGCACCGGCCCGCGCTCCCCCGCCAGCACGGCGCGCGCGATGCCCGCGTTGTGCTGCGGGTCGCCGCCGAGCAGGTCGGAGATGGATGCCCGCGCGATGCCGAGCTCGAGCGGGTCGAGGTCGTGCTCGGTCACCGAGCCGCGCGACACCTCCCAGATGTGGCTGTGGCCGGTGGTAGTCAATTCGTCCAGGCCATCGTCGCCGCGGAACACCAGCGCCGTCGCGCCACGGGTCTGGAACACGCCCACGATGAGCGGCACCCGGTCCAGGGACGCGACGCCGACGGCGTTCGCCTCGCAGCGCGCCGGGTTGCAGAGCGGGCCGAGGAAGTTGAAGACGGTGGGGATGCCGAGCTGCGCGCGCACCGGTCCCGCGTGCCGGAACCCGGGGTGGAAGAGGGAGGCGAACGCGAAAGTGATCCCCGCCTCATCCAGCACCTCGGCGACCCGGTGCGGCGGAAGGTCCAGGTCGAGGCCGAGCGCGGAGAGCACGTCGGACGAGCCCGACGCGGAGCTCGCGGCCCGGTTGCCGTGCTTCACGACGGGGACCCCGGATGCCGCGGCGACCACCGACGCCATGGTGGACACGTTGA
>JAODAU010000217.1 GCA_025463615.1 Microbacteriaceae bacterium
CCGCCGGCCGATTCTTACGAATCGTCCGGACTGCGCGGCGTGGGCCCAGGGACCGGTAATGACAGGGCGAGCGGGTCGGGGTCTTCCTCCCGAGAGACTGGCTGGGTCTGGCAGCGCCGCATCCGAAGGATGCGCGCCGGATTGCCTCTTGGGGCGAAGACCCCGATCCGCTCGCCCCCGAAGAACGGGCCCCCTAAACCCCCACGGGCTCCTCGTCGTTGACCGCGAGCACCTGCTGGATGTCCAGCGCCTCGGCGACCGGCACGGCCGCCGCCACCGCGGCATCCACGAACGCCTGGTCGGCCTCGAGTTCGGGGTTCAGCCAGTCGTCCCACCACTCGCGCGGCAGCGGCACCGGGTTGCGGTCGTGGATGTAGTCGAGGGTGTGCACGGCATCCGCCGTGAGGATGGTGGTGGTCAGCGTCCACACGTTGGGGTCGTCGTCGGGCAGCGAGTGGTCTTTCCACCAGGAGTAGATGCCGGCGAACGCCATCGTCGTTCCGGTGGGCGCGCTGATGTAGAACGGGGTCTTCTTGCCGGTGACCGGATCCGTCTGCCACTCGTAGTAGCCGCTGGCGGGGATGAGCGCGCGCTTCGAGCGGATCGCGTTCTTGAACGACGCCTTCTCGGTGATGTCTTCGCTGCGGGCGTTGAAGGTGGGCACCTTCATCTTGAGCGTCTTCGACCAGCCGGGCGTCAGCGACCAGCGCGCCAGCTCGAGGCGCCGCGTGGTAGTGCCCTCCTTGTTCGACTCGATCACCGTCGCGATCGGGTCGGTGGGCCGGATGTTCCATCCCGGCCGCCAGTCTCGAAAGTCGCCGCCGACGGCGACGAATTCCTCGATGAGGTCGTCCGTGTCCTTGTCCATCGCAAAGCGTCCGCACATGCCCCCAATTGTGCTCCCCGCCGCCGACAGTGCGAGTGTGCCGGCGACCGCCCCCGCGGCGTAGTCTCCAGCTCGTGCCGTCCCTGCTGCGTCTCGATTCGTCCGCCGACCCGATCCACTCCCACACCCGCGCGCTCACCGCCGCCTTCGCGGACGCGTGGGAGGCAGCGGGGCCACAGAACGTCGTGGTCGCCCGCGACCTCCATCGCGACCCGCTGCCGCACCTGGCCGACGCCGGCCTGCACTGGCCGGAGCGGCTGCGCCCGGCGGATGCGGATGTCCCGCCCGCCGCCCAGGCGCTCCAGGACGCGCTCATCGCCGAGCTGCTCACCGCGGACGTCGTGCTGGTCGGCGCCCCGATGTACAACTACTCGATGCCGTCGTCGCTGAAGGCGTGGATCGACCACATCCACGTTCCCGGCGTCACGTCGTCGTTCGACGGCGACACCCGACCGATGGCCGGCCGGCCCGCGGTGATCGTCACCAGCCGCGGTGCTTCCTACGACGCCGGGTCGGCCACGGCGGGCTGGGACCACGGGGTGCCGGCGCTCGAGCTGATCCTCGGCGCGTCGCTCGGCATGACGGTGACCGTCATCTCCACCAGCCTCACCCTCGCGCAGACCACCACACTGTTCGCGGACCAGCTCGACCGCGCGAATTCGGAGTTCGCCGAGGCGCAGGAACGGGCCGCGCAACTGGGGCGCGAGCTCGGCGCCGGGTGAAACGGGGGGCAGCGCCGCGGGCGTGCCACTGGCTAAACTCGGGCAACCCCGAGCAGAGGAGTCCCCGTGAAACCGTTCGCTCCCGTTCTTCTCGTCGCGGTAGTCGCCCTCACCGGCTGCGCCGCGCAACCGACCCCCGGCAGGACGGTGACCACGACGGTCACCGCGACACCTGCACCGGTCGCCCGGTCGGCATCCGACCCGCTGACGGGCCTGGATGCCTGGCTCGCCTGCCTCTCGGCGGTCCGGCACGAATACGAGCAAGAGTCGGATGCCACTGTGCAGTGGTACTCCTACGACCCGAAGTACATCACCCCGAAGGGCGACGGCTTCGAGGTGACAATCGGGTTCCCGGACGGCGAGGGGAGCGGGGTCAACACCTGCATCGCGTCCGGAACCGTCGGCGACCCGACGCTGACCTTCAGCGGCTTCGTCGACATCTAGGGCACAGCGAGCCCTGTCGGCCCGCTAAAGTAGCCCGACGTAGACCGATCTACGGCACAGGAGGGCGGCGACGTGGAGCAGACCGTGGAACTCACGGCGGCGGAGGTGTCCCGCCTGGTCGAGCGGCAGCATCCGCGGTTCGCTGCGCCGGTCACGCTCGCGGCGAGGGGCTGGGACAGCGACACCTTCCGACTCGGCGACCGGTTCGCCGCGCGGTTGCCCCGCAGGGCGGCCGGGGTGCCGCTTGTCGTCAACGAGCAGCGCTGGCTCGTCGAACTAGCGCCGACGCTCCCCGTGGCCGTGCCGGCGGCCGTCGCCGTGGGACGCGCGTCGCCCGAGTATCCGTGGGCCTGGAGCATCCTGCCCTGGTTCGAGGGCACGACGGCCGATCGGGTCGACGCCGCCGCGCGGGACCGCTGCGCCGCAGAGCTCGCGGACTTCCTGGTCGCTCTCCACAGGCCCGCGCCGCCGGACGCCCCTCGCAGCCACTATCGCGGCATCCCCCTGGCGGGCAGGGATGCCCGCGTGCGCGAGCACCTCGCGCTGGCCGGCGATGAGGCGACCGCGGCGCAGGCGGTCTGGGCCGACGCCCTGCGCGCCCCCGAGTCGACCGTCGCTACCTGGGCGCACGGCGACCTCCATCCCGGCAACGTCGTCCTCGGCCCGGCGGGCAACATCGCCGCGGTCATCGACTTCGGCGACTTCTCGGCCGGCGACCCCGCCGTCGACCTCGCCGCGGCGTGGCTGTTCTTCACCCCGGCATCCCGCCGCCTGTTCCGTCAGCGACTGGATGCCTCGGGTCGGTACGACGCGCACACCTGGCGGCGGGCGCGCGGCTGGGCCGTCGACTTCTCGCTGGGCCTGATCGCCGAATCCGACGGCTCCGACCGGATGACGTCGCTCGGCCGCGCGGGCCTGGCCGCCATCGCCGCCGACCGCTAGCTACGGCGCGGCGAACGTGGATGTGCGCACGATCAGGCTCGTCGGAACCTCGATGTAGCGCGCCTCGCGCCGCCCCTCCACGCGCTCCAGCAGCAGCTCGACGGCGCGGTGGCCCATCTCCCGGCCGTTCTGGTTGATCGTGGTGAGCCCGATCCGCGGGTGGGCCGCCATGTGCGAGTCGTCGTATCCGGAGATCGAGAGCTGCGCCAGTTCGGGGAACTCGGCCGCAGCCCGCATGGTGCCGAAGGCGGCGTCGTCGTTGCCGGCGAAGATGGCGGTGGGCCGCATGCCGCGCTCGAAGGCGCGTCGACTCTCGACGTACGAGACGCCCTCCTCGAACCGGGCGTAGATCATCTCGCTCTCGAGCCCGGCCTCCCGCATGATGCGCTGGTACTCGTTGCGCCGGATCATGTGCGGCCGGTCCGGAAGGCTGATCCACTCCGGGTCGACGTGGGTGACGTGGGCGATGCGGCGATGTCCGAGGTCGAAGAGGTGGCGCATCATCAGCTCCACGCCCTGGATGTCGTCGCCGATGATGGTGTCGAAGGATTCGGATCTCTCGTGCACCCCGATCTGCACCATCGGCACCTTGCCGCCCATGTCGTCGAGCCACTGGGCCTCGGCCAGGGGGGACACCGCGACGATCCCGTCCACCTGGCGGTCGTAGAGGCTCTCGATCGCCGGATAGCTCGCGCCCTCGGAGTCGGCGAGCGCGATGATCGTCTGGAACGGCGTCCCGGCGATCGCCGACGATGCCCCGAGCAGGATCTCCCCGACGAAGTTGTTGGCGATGTCGTTGACCACGACGCCGATGGTGAACGTGCGGCCGCGCATCCCGCGGGCCGAGATCCGCGGGCGGTACTGCAGCGCCTCGATCGAGGAGTTCACCTTGAGACGCATCTCGTCGCTGACCCCGTAGGCGTCGCGGATCACCTTCGACACCGCCGCGCGCGACACCTTGGCGTGCAGGGCGACGTCCTCGATCGTCGTCCGTCGATGCCACTGCGTGCCGTCGCTTGCCACTGGTGCTCCTTCTGACTGGATACTAGCCGCAGCTTGTGCGGGTCGCGCCAGCCGTGTAACGTCCTGACCTTGTAGACCAGTCTACGTACAGTGTAGATTGCTCTACACACACCCCTCCGGCGTCGGTGCCGGGCACTTACAGAGAGGTAAGGACTGTGATTCAAAGAGGACTCAAGAGGCGGGGACTCATCGTGGGCGCGGCATTCGTCGTCACCGCGCTGGCGCTCGCCGGATGCTCCGCCGGCAACAACAGCAGCAGCGGCGGCAAGGTCACCATGACCTACCTGGTCGACAACGCGCCGGTCACCACGGCCACGGCGAAGAAGCTCGTCGCGGCATTCGAGAAGGCCAACCCGAACATCACCGTCAAGGTCGACACGCGCCCGCAGGGCGCCGACGGCGACAACATCATCAAGACCCGACTTGCCACGGGGGACATGGACGACGTCTTCCAGTACAACAGCGGCTCCCAGATCCAGGGCGACCACCCCGACCAGAACCTGGTGAACCTCGCCGGTGAGTCGTGGGCGAAGGATGTCACCCAGGACTTCAAAGACAGCGTCGCCGGCACGACCAAGGGCGCCGTCTACGGCGCACCGTTCGGCACCAGCTTCGCGGGCGGCGTCATGTACAACACCAAGGTGTACGACAAGCTCGGCCTGAAGGTGCCGACCACGTGGGACGACTTCATCTCCAACAGCGAGAAGATCAAGGCCGCGGGCATCGTCCCGATCCTGCAGACGTTCGGCGACACCTGGACGAGCCAGCTCTTCGTGCTCGCCGACTTCGCGAACATCAGCGCCAAGGACTCGAGCTGGGCCAAGGACTACACGGCCAACAAGGCGGACGCCAAGTACGCGAAGCAGCCCGCGCTCCTCGGCTTCCAGTACACCGCCGAGGTCTTCCAGAAGAACCTCGTCAACCCCGACTACGCCTCGCTCACCAACGCCAATGGCCTCAAGGAACTCGCCGAGGGCACCGCCGCGCAGTATCCGATGATCACGTCGGTGCTGGGCAACGTGCAGCAGAGCAACCCCGACCAGGTGAACGACATCGGTTACTTCGCGCTGCCGACCAGCAACGGTGAGGCGCCGCACATGACGGTGTGGGAGCCGAACGGCCTCTACATCCCGAAGTCGGCAACGGGCGACAAGCTCGCGGCGGCCAAGAAGTTCGTGGCCTTCGCGAACTCGAAGGCGGGCTGCGACATCCAGGCACAGGCACAGCTGCCGACCGGCCCGTTCGCGACCAGCGCGTGCACGCTGCCGAGCGACGTGCCGACCCTGGTCAAGCAGGAGCAGAAGTACCAGGACGACAAGAACACGGGCCTCGCGCTCGAGTTCCTCTCGCCCATCAAGGGACCGAACCTGGAGAAGATCCTGATCGGTGTCGCCACGGCCCAGACGAACGCCGCCCAGGGTGCAGCCCTGTATGACGCCGACGTCAAGGCACAGGCCCAGCAGCTGGGCATCAAGGGCTGGTAGCCCTTCCACAGAAGGATCCGCGGGGGCCGGCTCTCACCGGCCGGCCTCCGCGGTCCCCGCTCGGTGAGGAGCACACATCATGACAAGCACAGCCGTACCACGGCGCACAGCCGCCAGCCCCCCGTCCCCCGTGCGCAAGCGTCGCGCCCGCAGCATCTACCCGTCGTGGTTCTACATCCCGGCGATCGCGCTCTACGTGGTGTTCTTCGCCGTTCCCACGTTCGCGTCGTTCTACTTCTCGCTGACCCGCTGGTCGCTCTTCGACTCCACGTTCATCGGGTTCGACAACTTCGTGCAGTTCTTCCAGAACCCGCAGCTGATCAACGGATTCATCCACACTTTCGAGTACGGCTTCATCACCTCGGCCGCGAAGGTGGTGATCGGGCTCGCGCTCGCGCTGCTGCTCACCTCGCCGGTGATCGGGCGCGGGTACCTGCGGGCGGTCGTGTTCTTCCCGGCCATCGTCTCCACGATCGGCGTCGGCTTCGTGTTCAAATCGCTGCTCGACCCGTTCCACGGCGTGGTGAACGCCCTGCTCGGCGCCGTCGGCCTGCCGCAACCGGGCTGGCTGACCGACCCGAACCTGGCCCTGTTCACCATCGCGGGCATCGACGTCTGGAAGGGCGTCGGCATCGCGACCCTCATCTTCATGGCGGGCATCGTGGCCATTCCGCAGGAGTACTACGAGGCGGCGCGCATGGACGGCGCGTCGGCGTGGAGCCTGTTCAAGTCGATCACGCTGCCGCTGTCGCGTCCTGCGATGGGCACGGTCATCATCCTCTCGCTCATCGGCGGGCTGCGGTCGTTCGACATCATCTGGGCGACCACCAACGGCGGCCCGGGTTTCGCGAGCGACGTCATCGCGTCCGTCATTTATAAGGAGTACCAGGCCGGGTTCTTCGGCCTGTCGACGGCCGGCAACGTTGTGCTGTTCCTCGTGGTGACCGCGATCATGGTGCCCGTCTCACTCTTCATCAACAGGCGGGAGGTGGAGCTGTGAGCCGTCGTCTGCGCATCCAGCGCTGGGTGGTCGGGTCGATCGCCATCCTGGTATCGATCGTCGTCTTCATCATCCCGTTCGCGTTCATCGTCATCCAGGCGGCCAAGAGCCCGGCCGAGGCGTCGAACATGAACTTCAACTGGCCCACCCAGTGGCTGTTCTGGCAGAACCTCGTGGCGGTGCTCCAGTCCAACGACGGGATCATCATCACGGCGTTCGTCAACTCGACGATCCTCACGGTCGCGAGCGTGACGGTCATGGTGATCTTCGCGGCGATGGTCGGCTATGTGCTGCACCGCAAGCGCACGCGGTGGAACCCGGTGATCAACTTCTTCGTGCTGGCGGGGCTCATCGTTCCGCCGGCCGTCGTGCCGACGATCTGGGTGCTGCAGGGGCTGGGCATCTTCAAGACGCTGTTCAGCGGGGTGCTGATCGAGACCACCTTCGGGCTCTCGTTCTCGATCCTGCTGTTCCGCGCCTTCGTCGCCACGATCCCGCGGGAGCTGGATGAGGCGGCCACGATCGACGGCGCGGGGTCGCTGCGACTGTTCTTCCAGGTCATCCTGCCGCTGCTGCGCCCGGTGATCGTGACGGTCATCGTGGTGCAGGCGGTCGCGATCTTCAACGACTTCCAGAACCCGCTGTACTTCCTGCCCGGCAACGACCTCGCGACCGTTCAGCTGACGCTCTACAACTTCCAGAGCCAGAGCCTCAGCCAGTACAACCTGCTCTTCATGGACGTGCTGCTCATCACCATCCCACCGCTCGTGCTCTACATCTTCTTCAACCGCCAGATCGTCGCCGGCCTCACCAGCGGTGCGGTCAAGGGATGACCGGCACGCGTTCGACCACCCGCTCCACCACGAGAAACAACGAGGAACCCATGACCTGGCACGCCCGGATGATCGCCGCCGACTCCGACTTCGACGGTGCACCCCTGCTCCGCCGCGAGTTCACCCTCGACCCCGGCCACGGCGACGTCGTCTCGGCGTCGCTCGCGCTCAGCGCCCTCGGGGTCGTCGAGGCCTGGCTGGGGGGCGAGCGGGTCTCGGACGACCTGCTCACGCCGGGCTGGACCAGCTACGAGTGGCGCCTGCGCTACGTGACCTACGACGTGACCGACCTTCTCGACGACACCGGGGTGCTCGCCCTGGCCCTCGGCAACGGGTGGTACCGCGGCCGACTCGGCTGGACCGGCGCCAGCGCGCTCTACGGCGACACGCTCGGCGGCTTCGCCCAGCTGGACATCACCTTCGCCGACGGGCACGTGCAGACCGTCGCCACCGACGAGTCGTGGAGCGCGGGCCCGAGCGCGGTGCTCGAGAATGACCTCTACAACGGCGAGACGATCGACGCGCGCCGGGACCGTTCCGCGTGGCTCGAACCCGGGTTCGCGGCATCCGACTGGGTGGGCGTTCATGTGCTCGACTTCGACACCGCCGAACTCGTGCCCAGCCAGGCGCCGCCGGTGCGGGCCTTCGACGAGCTGGCGCCCGTGAAGATCTGGACGTCGCCCTCGGGCAGGACGCTCGTGGACTTCGGGCAGGACCTGGTGGGCTGGGTGCGCGTGCGCGTGCAGGGGCCGGCCGGCAGCGAGGTGGTGCTGCGGCACGCCGAGGTGCTCGAGCGCGACGAGCTGGGGGTGCGGCCGCTGCGGTCGGCGAAGGCGACGGACCGCTACATCCTGAGCGGCGGCGTCGACGTGTTCGAGCCGACGTTCACCTTCCACGGGTTCCGCTACGCCGAGGTCACCGGCTGGCCAGGCGAGCTCACCGCCGCGGACCTGACGGCGGTCGCCGTCGGATCGCAGCTGGAGCGCATCGGCACGTTCCGTTCGTCGGACCCGCTGCTCAACCAGCTGCACCAGAACGTGGTGTGGGGCATGCGGGGCAACTTCCTCAGCGTGCCCACGGACTGCCCGCAGCGCGACGAGCGGCTGGGCTGGACCGGTGACATCGCGGCGTTCGCCCCGACATCCGCGTTCCTGTTCGACGTGCACGACTTCCTCGGCGACTGGCTGCGGGATGTCGACCTCGAGCAGTCGCACCACGACGGCATCATCCCGTTCGTGGTGCCGGACTCGCTCAAGTACACCGGCATCGCCGAGGTCGAGAGCGAGATGGAGTCGACCGCGGTCTGGAGCGACGCCGGCGTGTGGGTGCCCTGGGCGCTCTACCAGGCGTACGGCGACGTCGACGCGCTGGAGGAGCAGTTCGCCACGATGGCCGCGCACGTGCGGCACGTCCGGTCGCTGCTCTCGCCGAACGGGCTGTGGGACACCGGCTTCCAGTTCGGCGACTGGCTCGACCCGGATGCCCCGCCGCACGAGCCGATCAAGGCGAAGGCCGACATGGGCGTCGTGGCGACGGTGAGTGCCTATCGTTCGACCTGGATCACGGCCGAGGCGGCGCGCATCCTGGGTCGGGAGTCGGATGCCGCGGAGTTCGCCGCGCTCGCCGCCGACCTCAAGCGGGCCTTCACCGACGCCTACGTGAAGGACGGCCGCGTCCTCAGCGACGCGACGACCGCCTACGCGCTGGCGATCGAGTTCGGCATCCTGGACGAGGCGGATCGCGTGGCCGCCGGCGACCGACTCTCGGAGCTGGTGCGGGAGAGCGGCTACCTCGTCTCCACCGGCTTCGCGGGCACGCCGTTCATCTGCGACGCCCTCAGCAGCACGGGCCACATCGACGACGCCTACGGCCTGTTGATGCAGCAGGAGAACCCGTCGTGGCTGTACCCGGTGACCATGGGCGCCACGACGATCTGGGAGCGCTGGGACTCGATGCTGCCCGACGGCTCCATCAACCCGGGGGAGATGACGTCGTTCAACCACTACGCGTTCGGCGCCGTGGCCGACTGGATGCACCGCACCATCGGCGGCATCTCGGCGCTGGAGCCCGGCTACTCCCGCATCCTGCTCGCCCCGCAGCCCGGCGGCGGCCTGACATCGGCGTCGGCCTCGCTCAAGACCCCGCACGGCACCGTGTCGGTCGACTGGACGATCGACGGCGCCGGCCTGCACGTGGATGTCGAGGTGCCGGAGGGCGCCACGGCGGTGCTGCGGCTGCCAGGCTCGGAGGACGTCGAACTCGGCGCCGGCCGGACCTCGCGGTCCGTCGCCGTCGCACAGCTCGAATCCGCAAAGTAATAAGGAGCAGCACATGCACTTCCGCTATCTCGGTGACTCCGGGTTCAGGATCTCGGAGATCACCTACGGCAACTGGCTCACCCACGGCTCCCAGGTGGAGAACGACACCGCCACGGCGTGCGTGCGGGCGGCGCTGGACGCGGGCATCTCCACGTTCGACACCGCGGACGTCTATGCGAACACCAGGGCCGAGACCGTGCTCGGCGCGGCGCTGAAGGGCGAGCGGCGTGAGTCGCTCGAGATCTTCACGAAGGTGTTCGGGCCGACCGGGCCGAAGGGTCACAACGACGTCGGGCTGTCGCGCAAACACATCCTGGAGTCGATCGACGGCTCGCTGGGGCGCCTGCAGACGGACTACGTCGACCTCTACCAGGCGCACCGCTTCGACTACTTCACCCCGCTCGGCGAGACGATGCAGGCGTTCGCCGACGTGGTGCGCGCCGGCAAGGCGCTGTACATCGGGGTGAGCGAGTGGACCGTCGAGCTGCTGAGGGCCGCGGCTCCGCTGGCGAAGGAGCTCGGCATCCAGCTGATCTCGAACCAGCCGCAGTACTCGGCGCTCTGGCGGGTGATCGAGGCGGAGATCGTGCCGACCTCGAAGGAGCTCGGTATCTCGCAGATCGTCTGGTCGCCGATCGCGCAGGGGGTGCTGACCGGCAAGTACAAGCCGGGGCAGCCCCTCCCCGAAGGCAGTCGCGCCACGGACGACAAGGGCGGCGCGGGCGCGATCGGCCGCTTCATGAAGGATGACGTGCTCGAGCGGGTGCAGCAGCTCCGGCCCGTCGCCGACGAGCTGTCCCTGTCGCTGGCGCAACTCGCCGTGGCCTGGGTGCTGCAGAACGACAATGTGGCGACCGCGATCATCGGCGCCTCCCGGCCGGAGCAGGTGCACGAGAATGTCGCGGCCGCCGGCGTCGTCATCCCGCGCGAGCTCATGGACCGGATCGACACGATCCTGGGCGACACGATCGAGCGCGACCCGCGGCTCACCGACGAGAGCTCGCCGAAAGAGCGCGAGGGGTAGGCGACTAGGTTCGTTGCCATGACGAACGAATTTGATCTCTCCGGCTCGCGGGTGCTCGTGACCGGAGCCAGCCGAGGGCTCGGGCGGGAGATCGCCCGGGCCCTTGCGGCTGCCGGCGCCGAGGTAGTGGTGGGCGTGCGGGACCTCGCATCCGCGGCGGAGGTGCTCGCCGAGATCGGCGCGGACGGCAGCGCCATCGAGTTGGACGTCACCAGGCTCGACGACGCGCGCCGCGCCATCGACGCGTCCGTCGCCGAGGGCGGGCCGTTCACCGCGCTGGTGAACAACGCGGGCGGCGGCATCGGCGGCGCGGCCATCGACGTCACCGAGGCGGACTTCGACGAGGTGTGGGCACTGAACGTGCGCTCGAGCTTCTTTCTCTCGCAGCACGTGGCCCGATCCATGCCGTCCACCGGTGGGGCGATCGTGAACGTCGCCTCGCAGGCGGGGCTGGTGGCGCTGCCCGGGGAGTCGTCGTACTGCATCGCGAAGGCGGCGGTGATCCACATGACGCGGTGCCACGCCGTGGAGTGGGGGGAGCGCGGCATCCGCGTGAATGCGATCGCGCCGACCTTCATCGAGACGGACGGAACGGCGGATGCCCTGGGCGACCCCGCATTCCGCCAGGACACCATCGAGCGCATCGCGGCGCTGCACCGCATCGGCGTGCCGCGCGAGGTGTCCGGCGCGGTGGTGTTCCTCGCGTCGCCGGCCGCGTCGCTGATCACCGGGCAGACGCTGGCAATCGACGGCGGGTGGACGGCGCGGTAGAGCTACGCTCTGCGCAAAGTCCTACGGAACCCGTCCAGCGCGATGTAAGACTCGGCGACCTCCGCAAAGGCAGCATGGTCAGACGCGAGAGCGAACACCCTTGCGCGATAGCTGCGGCGAAGCGGTACGCGCAGGTGTTCGAGGTGCGGGAGGTCGCCGAACACCTCGAAGCTGGCGGGTTCGAGCCGCGTGCCGGGGAGCGACAGTGTCGTCAACTCACGCAACGACCGCATCCACTCGACGTTCTCGATCCGCAGAATCCTGTCCGAACCCGGATGCGCATTTCCGAGACTTAGGGATCGCAGCCCCGTGAGCGCTCCGAGCGGCGCGAAATCCGTGACGGAGTGGGCCTCATCGATCTGCAGGGTGGTTAACTCGTGGAGCACACCGAGCGGGCTCACGTCAACGACCTGCTTCGCGCCGTTCAGGATGAGTGTGTTCAGGTGCCGCAGCGCGGCGAGAGGCGCGAGGTCCGAGTATGGGCCCCACTTCAGGGAGAGGGACTCCAGCTGGGTCTGGCCGGTGAGCGAAGCAAGCAGAGCTTGCGACACTCGCGAACTCAGTTCGAGTCGCAGAATTGGGCTCGGGCCCGCGGCGAAGAATCCGATCCATCCCGTCAGCAGCGCCGCCTGGGCCTTCTGCGTGACGCCGTGGTTCGTGACCAGCTGCGTGGGCGCGGCGGCAATCTCTGCCTCGCCCGCGTACTGCTCGAGACGCCAGATCACCTTGCGTGCAGGGGGGTTGGGATAATCGGGCACGTCGCATCGTCCCACGGAAGAGGCGCGCCCGCGATGATTCCACAGGCCCGACGAACTTCCCGAGCGCGCGGGGGTCGTTGATACGATTCCGAAGGTAAGCAACGAAAGGGCGTATGACCATCGACGAGATGCTCCTCATCCCTCTATACACGCAGACCGAGGTCGCTCAGTTGATAGGCGCGACGCAGTCTTCGTTGCAACGCTGGGCTCGCGGCTACCAGAATCCAGGTGCTGCTCCGCAGGGAGCGCTGATAACCATTGATCGTGGGGGTCGTGGCTACACCGTTCCGTTCGTCGGGCTTGCCGAGGCCTACATGCTTCGGGCATTTCGCAAAGCGGGCGTCTCGATGGCGCGAATCCGTCCAACGGTTGAGCAACTTCGAGACGGTATGGGGCTCGAACACGCGCTGGCTAGCGAACGGTTGAAGACCGATGGTGCCGAGATCCTTTGGGAGCTCGATGGAAACGACACTGAAAATCGCCTTGTTGTCGTCAGGAACAATCAAGCGGTGTTTCGCGAGGTCGTCGACGAGCACCTCAAGAACATCGACTACAGGGACGGGTTCGCTGGTCGGATAGTGCTCCCGGGCCACTACGGCACCGACGTGATCGTCGATCCCCGCGTCAATTTCGGGCAACCGACAGTGACGGACTACGGCGTGCGCGTCGACGATCTCCTGAGCCGTGTCCGGGCCGGGGAGGCCCTGGATGACGTCGCGGCCGACTACGACCTCCCTGCTTCCGCTGTCGCCAGCCTCGTCACGGCGTGAGTGACAGGCTGATGAATGGCCGACGCACCCAGATTCTTCGTTGACCGAAGCCTCGGCGTTTACACCGTCCCACAAGCGCTGAGGGAGGCCGGCTGGCAGATCGTCACAATGCGCGAGCGATATAGCGAACTACCCGGCCAAGGGATTCAAGACCCCGACTGGATCGCCGATGCGACAGAACTCGGAGAGGTTCTCCTTTGCAAAGACAAACAGATCGCGAAGCGGCCCGCGGAAGCGCGAGCGATAGCGGAGTCCGGCGCTAGAGCTTTCGCACTGGGCAGCGGTGAGCTGACAGGGCCACAGATGGCCGAGCGCTTGATCCGCCATCAGCAAGCCATCGTGCGTTGGTGCGAAACTGCTAGACCGTTCGTGATCAGCGTCGGGCACGATCGTCTCGAACGTTTGACTCTCCATTTCGACTAATGGACACTAACGCCGATTCACTTATAGTGCTACCCTGCGCGGAATCCCGCGCAACGAGGCGCGGGTCGAGGGGCGAGCCATGACCGACGAGTTGACCGACCGCGTGGGCACGACCGTGAAGCGGGTGACGGGGCTCGGCCCGTTCATCCTGGGCTTCGTGGGTATCCAGCTCTTCACCAACATCGCGAACGGCGGCATCGGCGGGCTGCTGATCCCGAACCGGATCGCCGTGCTCGACCCCCAGAACAAGGTCGCCCTGCTGGGCCTCGGCGCCGCGCTCGTCGCGGTCGTCGCGCTGATCGCAGTGCCACTGGTGGGCATGCTCTCCGACCGCACCCGCGGGCGATTCGGGCGCCGGATGCCGTGGGTGCTCGCCGGGGTGCTGGGGCTCGGTGCATCCGCGATCGCGCTCGCGTTCACCGCGGACTACGTCTCCACCGTCGCGGTGTTCGCCGTGTTCACCCTCTTCTACAGCGCCGTGCTGGGGCCGATCAGCGCGACCGTGCCCGACCGCACACCGATCAGCAAGCGCGGACTGTTCTCGGCGCTCGCCGGCATCGGCGTGTTCGTGGGCGGCATCATCGGCAACATCATCGCGTCGGGCTTCACCAGGAACCTGTCGGCCGGGTTCATCGCGTTCGGCATCATCGCGCTGGTGGGGTCGCTGCCGCTGATCCTCACCCTGCGCGAGGACACGAGCGCGCACCCGGTCGCGCCGCGCACCGGTTTCGTGCAGACGCTGCGCACGTTCATCGTGAACCCGCGCAAGCATCCGGACTTCTTCTGGGCGTTCCTGGCCCGGCTGGTAATCGTGATGGGCTTCCAGTCCGTGCTGTCGTTCCAGCTCTACATCCTCTCGGACTACGTCGGCATCGGGCTCGCGAAGGCCAACGCGCTGTACCCGATCGCGGTCGTCGTCGCGACCGGCCTGCTGATCCTGGCGCTCATTCCCGCCGGACTGATCTCCGACAGGATCGGCCGGCGCAAGCCCCTCGTGATCGTCGCCGCGGTGATCGTGGCGGCGAGCACCATCCCGCCGCTCATCGCGCCGAACGTCACGACCGCGATCGTCTCCCTCGGCATCGCCGGGTTCGGCATCGGGGCCTACCTCGCCGTCGACCAGGCGCTCATGACGCAGGTGCTGCCGTCGAACCTCGACGCGGGCAAGGACCTCGGCATCCTCAACATCGCCCAGTCGGGCGGCCAGGTGCTGGCGCCGGTGGCGGCGAGCATCGTGATCACGATCGCCGGGTACCCCGGCCTCTACGTTTTCGCCGGGATGCTCGCGGTGCTGTCCGCCGTGGCGGTGCTGCCGATCAAGTCGGTGCGCTGACTCCGGGCGTCACGGCGCGGTGAGCGAGCAATCGTCGTAGAGCATCGAGCCGGTCGAGGTTGTCTCGGTGGTCGAGTAGATCTGTGGCACCATCCGCTCGCCCGCCTTCGCGGCGACCCCGGAGACGGTGACCAGCGTCCACGCGCCGGCTCCGACGGTCGTGGTCGCACTGGTGCCGACGTGGATGTTGCTGCCGAAGTTCTGCGTGTATTCGAGCAGTCGCGCCTGCACCGACAACGAGCCGGAGGTCGGCTGCACCCAGCACGAGAACGTGTAGGTCTTGCCTGCGACGGTCGACGTGACCGCCGAGTTCTGGGTGAGCCCGACCAGTCCCGGCGTTGCCGAGACGGCAGCGACGCGCAGCGAGTCCGCACCACCGCGCACCGGGCTCGTCACGCGCGCGAGTGTGCCCGCGGTGAACGCCACCCAGCCGCCGTTGCCGGCCTCGAAGCCCGGGTCGGGGAGCAGCTGGCCCGTGGCGGGCGGCGGAGGTGGCGGAGTCGCGCCCGCGGTCGGCGAGGCGAGGATCGGCGCAGCCGGGGTGCCGAGCCCAGCCGCACTGATCGCCTGGAGGGTGAACTGGTAGGTGAAGCCGTTGCGCAGCCCGGTTATGGTCAGCGGGCTGGTGGCGCCGGTGACGACCGCCCCGGTGTTGTCCGACTTCAGCTGGTAGCCGGTGATGGGCGAGCCGCCGGTGCTTGCCGGCGCGGTGAACGCGACGCTCACCGAGCCGTTGCCGGCGGTCGCGACCACGTTCTGTGGAGCCGAGGGGATGACGACCACGGGGGTCGTCGCCCCGATCGTCACGTGGGCGAGGGCCGGCGCGCTGGCGTTGCCCGTGGCATCCACCGCGAAGACGGCGACCGTGTACGCGCCGGCGCCGACGGAGGGAAGCGCGACCGAGGTGCTCGTGCCGCCGGAGAGCGCGTAACCGCTGAGCGGCGTCGCGCCGGAGCCGTCGCCGGCGACGAGCCGGGCGATCGTGTGCGTGGCGTCTGACGAGCTGGATGCCGTCCAGCGCGCGGTCGCGCCGGCCCCGGACCCGACGGTGAGGCCGGTCGGTGCGTTGGGGGCCGTGGTGTCGGAACGGTAGTTCCAGAGGAACGTGCCGGTCATGGGGTGCGCCGTATCGCCGGAGCAGTACTGGGTGAACCGGATCTTCGCGAGCGTCGCGTACCCGAACGAATCCGCGGTGAACGCGTCGACATCCTCATTGCCGCCCGCGGTCGTGCAGCCCATGCCGTTCACACTCACGCTTTGGCCGTAGAGGGGGTCGCCCGTGCCGCCCTGGTCGGTGAGGTGGTGGCCGACCTCGAGCGGGCCGCCGCCGGGCCGGTTGAAGTTCGCGGTCGCGTCGATAGGGTTCCCGGCGGTCGGTTCGCCGACGATCCACGAGTACCCGGTCGGCCCGTACTGCTCCGCGATCCCGTATTTGGAGCCCGCCGTGAACGTGTAGCTGTGCCCATTGGACACGGAATCGCTCCCCGAGAAGCTCAGGCTCGAGGTGCCGATGCTTCCCGATCCGACAAGGCCCACCAGCTGCGAAATCGAACCGATCGGGATGATGAGCGACGCCGTGCGCGGACCGCCGGCGCGTGGGCTGAACCCGACCTCGAACGAGCAGGTGGCACCCGCCGCCAGGGAGCGGCCTCCGCAGGTGTCGTTGGCGACCGAGTAGTCCGACTCCGCGTATCCGGACGTCGACAGCGCGCCGATCGCGACGCTCGATCCGCCGGTGTTGTGCAGCGACTCCTTCTCATAGTCGGGTGCGGATGAGACCGCGTGTTCGGGGAAGCCCATGTGGGTCGATGCGACGTTCACCGCGGTCGGTTCCGACTCGCCATAGCGCAGCTCGCCGAGTCCCTGCATCGAGATGTCGAACCGAGTGATGTGACCGCTTGCGTCCCATGCCAGGTCCAGGATGTCGAGCGACCCCGTGAAGTTGCCGCCCTCGCCCGCCACGCCGATATCGACCGTGTCCTTCGTGCGGTCCACGGTGCCATTGGGCAGGAACCGGATGTCGAAATGACCCGCAGCCAGAGGCTGGCCGTCACCCGGGTGCACGTAGACGTTCACCGCCTTGCCGCTCGCATCGGTGCCGGCGACCTCGATACCGCCGGAGAGGGTCGCGATCACCAGTTGGCTGCGGGAACCGTCCAGGAAGAACTGGTTGGCGAAGTCGTTCTCGGCGGTGAACGGCGTGTTCAGCGTCAGAATCGGGGTGGTGGTCGCGGCCATGGCCGGTGTGGCGACCACGCCCAACCCTGCGGCCAGCGCGGCGCAGGTCGGGACGGCGAGCAGGATTCGGGTGCGCTGCAACATCGGGGCTCCTCGGGTGAAGCGTGGGCGAGGCCCGGGGGAGAGATCCTCGCATTGTGCACGATAGGCCGCGTTGGCCGCGCGTCAAGGGGTCGGAGGCGAAACGCACTCGAGTTCGTTGGTAGCCACGATCGGTGCGTTCGTCGACATATAGAGACTGAACGGTCATGGGCGCTCAAGCTCGAAGCGGCACCGCACATGAAAAAAGGCCACCCGCAGTAGAAGCCTGCAGATGGCCTTCGTGGCTCCGACGGGCGTCGATCCCGTGACCTCACGATTTTCAGTCGTGCGCTCTACCAACTGAGCTACAG
>JAODAU010000257.1 GCA_025463615.1 Microbacteriaceae bacterium
AGTACCGCCCGCCCCTCGACGAGGCCGCGCCGGTGCGCAGCACCGTGCCGTATGCCGAGCTGCACGCGCACAGCAGCTTCAGCTTCCTCGACGGCGCCTCCCAACCCGAGCACATGCTCGAGGAGGCCGCGAGGCTCGGCCTGCACTCCCTCGCCATCACCGACCACGACGGCTTCTACGGCATCGTGCGCATGGCGGAGGCGGCGGAGGCCCACCCGGGCATCGGCACGGTGTTCGGGGCCGAGCTCTCCCTCGGCCTCAGCCGCCCGCAGAACGGCACGGCCGACCCCGAGGGCAGCCACCTGCTCGTGCTGGCCCGGCGCGAGGAGGGTTACCACCGGCTGGCCGGCGCCCTCACCTCCGCCCAGCTCGCGGGCCAGGAGAAGGGGCGACCGGTGTACGACCTCGGGCAGCTGGCCGAGGCATCCGCGGGCTCCTGGGTGGTGCTGAGCGGATGCCGCAAGGGCGCCGTGCGCCAGGCCCTCGTCGCCGACGGGCCGCGCGCCGCCGGTCGTGAACTCGACCGGCTCATCCACCTGTTCGGCCACGACAACGTGATCGTCGAGCTGATCGACCACGGCAACCCGCTCGACACCGACCACAACGACGCGCTCTGGCAGCTCGCCGGCGCCCGCGACCTGCAGGTGATCGCCACCGGCAACGTGCACTACGCGCGGCCCGAGGGGTACCGCCTGGCGAGCGCGCTGGCGGCGGTGCGCGCGCGCAGGAGCCTCGACGACCTGGACGGCTGGCTGCCGGCATCCGGCTCGGCGCACCTGCGCTCGGGCGACGAGATGGCGCGCATCTTCGCCCGCTACCCGGGGGCGGTCGAACACACGGTCACCGTGGCGGAGGACCTCGGCTTCCGCCTGCGCAGCGCCCGCCCGCGGCTGCCCCGCCAGGAGGTGCCGGAGGGCCACACCCCCATGACCTGGCTGCGGCACCTGGCGCTCGAGTCGATCCCGCAGCTGTACCCGAACTTCTCGGAGGACGACCGGGCCCGCGTGGAGAAGGAGCTGGCGCTCATCGAGCGCAAGGACTTCCCCGGCTACTTCCTCATCGTGCACGACATCGTGCGCTACGCCCGCGAGCGGGGCATCCTCTGCCAGGGCCGCGGGTCGGCCGCCAACTCGGTGGTCTGCTACCTGCTCCGGATCACCGCCGTCGACCCGATCAAGCACAAGCTGCCGTTCGAGCGCTTCCTCTCCGCCGGCCGCGACGAGGAGCCCGACATCGACGTCGACTTCGACTCCAACCGGCGGGAGGAGGTCATCCAGTACGTCTACACCAAGTACGGCCGCCACAACGCGGCGCAGGTGGCCAACGTGATCCAGTACCGCCCCAAGTTCGCGGTGCGCGACATGGCGAAGGCGCTCGGGGCGAGTCCCGGCCAGCAGGACGCCTGGTCGAAGCAGGTCGAGCGGCACGGCGCGCTCACCTCGAGCGACGAGCACGACATCCCGGATGCGGTGGTCGGCCTCGCGCTGGACGTGCTGAAACTGCCGCGCCACCTCGGCATCCACTCGGGCGGCATGGTGCTCACCGACCGGCCCGTCGGCGAGGTCTGCCCGATCGAGCACGGCCGCATGGACGGCCGCACGGTGCTGCAGTGGGACAAGGACGACTGCGCCTGGATGGGCCTCGTCAAGTTCGACCTGCTCGGCCTCGGCATGCTCAACGCCATCCAGCACTGCTTCGACCTCGCGCGCGACCACCTCGGTGAGGCCTGGGACCTGCACAGCATCCCGAAGGAGGAGCAGGGGGTCTACGACCAGCTCTGCCGGGCCGACTCGGTGGGCGTGTTCCAGGTGGAGAGCCGGGCCCAGATGGGGATGCTGCCGCGCATGCAGCCGCGCCGGCTCTACGACCTCGTGATCGAGATCGCCATGGTGCGGCCCGGGCCGATCCAGGGCGGGGCGGTGCACCCGTACATCCGGCGCAAGATGGGCACGGAGCCGATCACCTACATCCACCCGCTCGCCGAGCCGGTGCTGGAGCGCACCCTCGGCATCCCGCTGTTCCAGGAACAGCTCATGCAGCTCGCGATGGCGGTGGGCGACTGCACCGCGGACGACGCGGACCTGCTGCGGCGGGCCATGGGGTCCAAGCGCGGGCTCCAGAAGATCGAGTCGCTCAAGGCCAAGCTCTACGCCGGCATGGAGCGCAACGGCATCGTCGGCGACCAGGCCGACGACATCTACCTGCGCATCGAGGCCTTCGCCAACTTCGGTTTCGCCGAGAGCCACGCGCAGAGCTTCGGGCTGCTCGTCTACGCCTCCGCGTGGCTGCGGCTGCACTACCCGGCGGCGTTCCTCGCGTCGCTGCTGCGGGCGCAGCCCATGGGGTTCTACTCCCCCGCGTCGCTCACGGCGGATGCGCGGCGGCACGGTGTCGAGGTGCGGCGGCCTGATGTGCTGCTGTCCGGGTGGCAGCCTGGGCTCGAAGCTCGGGGGGTCGGCTCTCGGGAGGATGGCGCCCCTATCCTGCCCAAAGATGCCCACCGAACCCGGGCGGGAGTCACCAAGACCCCCACCTCTGCCACCGGCAACGATTCCTGTCTTGACCACGAACAGCCGCCCGTCATGCCTTATGAGAAGGATGGGCGGTTCGAGTGTGACGACCATCGACGGGACGGGGGGCTGGTGGTGCGGCTCGGGCTCGCCGAGGTCAAGGGCATCGGCGAGAAGGTGGCGAAGAGGATCGTCGAGGAGCGGGAGCGCGGCGGCGACTTCACCGACATGGCCAACCTGGTGCGGCGCACCGGGCTCGTGACTGCCCAGCTGGAGGCGCTGGCGGCCGCGGGCGCGTTCGAGTCGATGGGGTACGGCATGCGGGAGGCGCTCTGGGCCGCCGGGGATGCCGCGCAGGACCGCGAGGAGTACCTCGAGGGCAGCATGGTGAGCGTGCAACCGCCGCTGTTCTCGATGCCGAGCTCAGCCGACATCCTCGCCTCCGACCTCTGGGCGACGGGCATCTCGCCCACCGATCACCCGATCCGTTATGTGCGCGAGGCGCTTTCCGAGCGCGGGGTGTTGAGCGCCGCGGGGCTGCGGTCTGCTGAGTCGGGGCGGCGCATCGAGGTAGGGGGCGTCGTGACGCACCGGCAGCGGCCGGCGACGGCGAGCGGCATCACGTTCATGAACCTGGAGGACGAGACCGGCCTCACCAACGTGATCTGCAGCGTCGGGGTGTGGAATCGGTATCGGAGGGTGGCGCGGGACGCCCC
>JAODAU010000325.1 GCA_025463615.1 Microbacteriaceae bacterium
CGGCCAGGGTCGCGAGCACGTCGCCGTGCACCGGGAGGGTCACGGATGCCCGGCGACCCAGGATCGACGGGTCGGAGTCGACCTGCGCGATGGTGACCTTCTTCGCGTCGGGCAGGAACTGCTCGTACGGGAAGTCGGTGCCGAGCAGGATCACCAGGTCGGCGTCGTGGATGCCGGCGTGCGCCGCCCCGTAGCCGAGCAGTCCGGTCATCCCCACGTCGAAGGGGTTGTCGTACTGGATCCACTGCTTGCCGCGCAACGAGTGGCCGATCGGCGCCGCGATGAGGTCGGCGAATGCGATCACCTCGTCGTGGGCGCCCTCCACCCCGGCGCCGGCGAAGATGGCCACGGTCTTGGCGCTGTCGATCGCGGCGGCGAGGGCCGCGACATCCTCCTCCGCGGGCACGACGGATGGCGCGCCCGGCAGCACGAACGCCGCCGCGGTTCCCACCGCCTCGAATTCCGCCACGTCGCCCGGGATCGTGACGACCGCGACACCGCGGAGCCCCACAGCGTGTCGCAGGGCCGAGTTGATCACCCGCGGCGCCTGCGCCGCCGTCGAGATCAGCTCGCGGTAGTTGCTGCACTCGACGAAGAGGCGATCGGGGTGGGTCTCCTGGAAGTAGCCGCTTCCGATCTCGGCGCTGGGGATGTGGCTCGCGATCGCGAGCACGGGCGCACCGGATCGGTGGGCGTCGAACAGCCCGTTGATGAGGTGCAGGTTGCCCGGGCCGCAGCTTCCGGCGCACACCGCGAGCCTGCCGGTGAGCTGCGCCTCGGCGCCCGCGGCGAAGGCGGCAGCCTCCTCGTTGCGCACGTGGATCCAGTCGATCCCACCCTTCGCGCCGCCGCCGGTGCGGCGCCCGGCGTCGACGATCGGGTTGAGGCTGTCCCCCACGATCCCGTAGATGTGATGAACGCCAGCCTCGATGAGCTGGGCGACGAGCTGGTCTGCGACGGTCCTGGTCATAGTGACATTCAACGCCCGAATCTGGGCGGATGCTGTGCCACCGGGTAGTCTGTGACGGGATGAGTTTTACTTCACCCCCCGCCTTCACCACCCGCCCGACTCTCCGAGGCGGATTCGGCATGTCCGCGTCCACCCACTGGCTCGCCACGGCGACCGCCCAGGCCGTGCTCGAGCGCGGCGGCAACGCGTTCGACGCGGTCGTCGCGGGCGCGTTCGTGCTGCAGGTCGTGGAGCCTCACCTCAACGGTCCGGGCGGTGACGTCGTCGGCCTGTTCGTCACCTCGTACGAGCCGCACCGCGCCACCGTGCTGATGGGGCAGGGCCCCGCGCCGGCCGGCGCGACCGTCGAGCACTACCGCTCCGAGGGCCTCACGGCGGTGCCCGGCTCCGGCGCGCTCGCCGCAGCCGTGCCCGGCGCGACGGAGGCGTGGCTCACCCTGCTGCGCGACCACGGCAGCTGGGAGCTCGAGCCCGTGCTGGAGTTCGCGATCGGGTACGCGCGGGACGGGCATCCGATCAGCCCCCGCGCCGCGGCCACGGTCGCCGCGTCGGCCGACCTGTTCACCGAGCACTGGACGACCTCGGCCGAGACGTGGATGCCGAACGGGGAGCTCCCCGCGCCCGGCGCCCTCGTGCGCAACCCGGCCCTCGCCGAGACCTTCCAGCGCCTCGTCGACGCCGGCGACGGCGACACCCGTGAGGAGCGCATCGACGCGGTGCGTCGCGAGTGGCGCGAGGGGTTCGTGGCGCAGGCCATCGCCGAGTTCGTTGCCGAGCCGCACCGCCACTCGGACGGCAAGGACCACGCCGGCGTGATGACGGCCGACGACATCGCCGCGTTCGAGGCCGGATACGAGCCCGCGGTGACCTCCGAGTTCCGCGGCCACACGATCGCCAAGGCGGGAATGTGGAGCCAGGGGCCGGCGCTGCTGCAGTCGCTCGCCATCCTCGACGGCTTCGACGACGCGCTGCTGGACCCCTCGACCGGGCCGGGCGTGCACACGATCCTCGAGGTGCAGAAGCTCTCGCTCGCCGACCGCGAGGTGTTCTACGGCGACGACGCGGCCGTGCCCGCCGTGCGCCTGCTCTCGCCCGAGTACGCGTCCTCCCGCCGCATGCTCGTCAACGACTTCGCCTCAGAGGAGTTCCGCCCCGGCGTGATCGAGGGCGTCGAGAACTGGTCGCCGCCGCTGGTGATCGACCCCGGTGCGATCACCGCCGCGCTGGCCGGCGAGCCCACGGTCGGCAGCTTCGACGACCCGACCGAGCCGCGCCTCGCGGCCTCGGGCGCGGCGAAGGGCGACACCTGCCACATCGACGTCATCGACAAATGGGGCAATGTCGTCTCGGCGACCCCGTCGGGCGGCTGGCTGCAGTCGAACCCCACCATCCCCGGCCTCGGCTTCTGCCTCGGCACACGCCTGCAGATGACCTGGCTGGAGGACGGATCGCCGTCGCGCCTCGAGCCCGGCAAGCGCCCGCGCACCACGCTCTCCCCCACCATCGTGATCGGGCCCGACGACGCGGTCACCGCGCTCGGCACGCCGGGCGGCGACCAGCAGGACCAGTGGCAGCTGCTCTACCTGCTGCGCACGATCGTCGGCGGCTGGACCCCGCAGCAGGCGATCGACGCGCCCGCGTTTCACACGACCTCGTTCCCGGAGTCGTTCTGGCCGCGCACCTGGACTCCGGGCGGGGTTGTCGTGGAGAACCGGCTCGGCGGTGTCGTGCTCGCCGAACTGGTGCTGCGCGGCCACGCGCTCACCCAGGCCGGCGACTGGACGCTCGGCCGGCTCTCCGCCGTTGGCCGGGATGCCGACGGCTACCTCTTCGCGGCCGCGAACCCCCGCGGCCTGCTCGGCTACGCCGCCGGTCGCTAGCTCTTCTTCAGCACGGACTCGAGGGCGGTGCCGACGGGCACGCCGAGGCCGGTGCACGCGTCCCAGCCCGCGGCCGCGTGGAAGCTGCCGTTGTCGCCGCTGGTGACGTCGCGGAAGCCCGTGCGGGCCGCGTAGAGGGCCGGATGCGGCATCCCGAGCTTCGCGCCCGTGGACTGCGCCAGCCGCGCCACCAGGGCCGCCCAGAGCGGCGCGACGGCGCTGGTGCCGCCGTAGACCTTGCG
>JAODAU010000344.1 GCA_025463615.1 Microbacteriaceae bacterium
AGATCGTCGAGGAGTTCGGGGCCGAGTGGCGGTTCGCCGGCTGCTCGATGTGCCTCGGCATGAACCCCGACCAGCTCGCGCCGGGGGAGCGCTGCGCGTCCACCTCGAACCGCAACTTCGAGGGTCGGCAGGGCAAGGGCGGCCGCACCCACCTCGTGTCGCCGCAGGTGGCGGCCGCTACCGCAATCCGCGGCACGCTGTCCAGCCCGTGGGATTTGGAACATGCAGGCGTACGGTCGGGTCAGGAGGTGAACGCGTAATGGAGAAGATCTCTACGGTCACGGGCGTCGCGGTCCCGCTGGAACGCGCCAACGTCGACACCGACCAGATAATCCCCGCCGTCTTCCTCAAGCGGGTCACCAAGACCGGCTTCGAGGATGCCCTGTTCTTCAGCTGGCGCCAGGATCCCGACTTCGTGCTCAACAACCCCGCCTTCGCCGGCGCGCGCATCCTGTTCGCCGGCCCCGACTTCGGCACCGGGTCGAGCCGCGAGCACGCCGTCTGGGCGCTGCGCGACTACGGCTTCGACGTGGTGCTGAGCCCGCGGTTCGGCGACATCTTCCGGGGCAACTCGGGCAAGCAGGGTTTGCTCACCGGGCAGATCAGCGAGCAGACGCTCGAGGCGGCCTGGGCCGCGATCGACGCGAACCCCGGCATCGAGGCGACCGTCGACCTGGTGGCGAAGACGGTCACAATCGGCGATCACTCAGCCCCGTTCGAGATCGACGATTACACTAGGTGGCGGCTCCTCGAGGGCCTCGATGACATCGGACTCACCCTGCGCGACGAGGCGCAGATCACCGAGTTCGAATCCCGCCGCGAATCCTGGCGTCCGCAGACGCTTCCCGCTCTACAGTCAGCAGGTGATTGAGTGAACTCGCTCTTTATAGATGCCCAGAAGGCCGGTGAGCGCGTGGGGCTCAAGTCCGACAAGATCACGATCACGGGCGGCAACCCGCTGAAGGGTCGCATCATCGTGCGCGGGGCCAAGAACCTCGCCACGAAGGCCATGGTCGCCGCGCTCCTCGGCGAGACGCCGAGCGTGCTGCGCGACGTGCCCGACATCAGCGATGTCGAGGTCGTGCGCGGGCTGCTCGAGGTCTACGGCGTCGGGGTCACCTCGCCGAAGGCCGGCGAGCTGCACTTCGACACCTCCAACGTGGAGAAGGCGCACTTCGCCGAGATCGACGCGCACGCCGGGTCCAGCCGCATCCCGATCCTGTTCTGCGGGCCGCTGCTGCACCGCCTCGGCGAGGCGCGCATCCCCGACCTGGGCGGATGCCGCATCGGCGACCGCCCGATCGACTTCCACCTCGACGCGCTGCGCGCCATGGGCGCCATCGTCGACAAGAGCTTCGAGGGCATCTACATCACCGCCCCCGACGGCCTGCACGGCGCGAACATCACGCTGCCGTACCCGAGCGTCGGCGCCACCGAGCAGGTGCTGCACTCCGCGGTGCGCGCCAAGGGCACGACCGAGCTCACCAACGCGGCCATCGAGCCCGAGATCATGGACCTCATCGCCATCCTGCAGAAGATGGGCGCGATCATCTCCGTGGAGCCGAACCGCGTCATCCTCATCGAGGGCGTCGACCGGCTCGAGGGTTACAAGCACCGCGCCCTGTTCGACCGCAACGAGGTCGCGAGCTGGGCGTGCGCCGCGCTCGTGACCCACGGCGACATCTTCGTCGAGGGCGCTCGCCAGGCCGAGATGATGACCTTCCTCAACGTGTTCCGCAAGGTCGGTGGCGCGTTCGACGTGGAGGACGACGGCATCCGCTTCTACCACCCGGGCGGCGAGCTCAAGCCGGTCTCCGTGGAGACGGACGTGCACCCCGGCTTCATGACCGACTGGCAGCAGCCGCTCATTGTGGCGCTCACGCAGGCACCCGGCGTCTCGTTCGTGCACGAGACGGTCTACGAGGACCGCTTCGGCTTCACCGAGGCCCTCAACGAGATGGGCGCGGACATCGTGGTGCACAAGGAGGGCCTGCCGGACCACCCGCGCCGGGTCGCCCGCCGCGACTTCGAGCAGGCGGCCGTGATCACCGGCCCCACCAAGCTGCACGGCGCGGATGTTCGCGTGCCCGACCTTCGCGGAGGCTTCAGCTACCTCATCGCCGCGCTCAGCGCCGAGGGGCAGTCGACCATCAGCAATGTGGGGATCATCAGCCGCGGGTACGAGCACTTCGTCGAGAAGCTCGAGGTCCTCGGGGCCGACTTCGTCTTCGAGGGCTGAGTCGGCCGTCATGAGCGACCGAGCGTCGAGACCCAGGTCGGAGAAGATCCCGGTCTTCCGCATTCTCGCGGGCCTGCTCATCCCGGTGTTCGAGCTGTTCACGAAGTTCGTGATCGTCGACGGCGACAAGATGCCGCGCGAGGGCGCGTTCGTGCTGTCGCCCAACCACATGACCAACATCGACCCGATCATCATCGGGCGCGTGGTCTGGAAGCTGGGGCGCGCGCCGCGCTACCTGGCGAAGGCGTCGCTGTTCACGGTGCCCGTGCTGGGCTGGTTCCTGCGCAAGTCCGGCCAGGTGCCGGTCGAGCGCACCGGCGTGGTGCGGGGCGAGAACCCGCTGGCCGCGGCCGAACGCATCGCTGAGGCCGGCCACCTCGTGGTGATCTACCCCGAGGGTTCGCTCACCCGCGACCCCGACCTGTGGCCGATGCGCGGCAAGTTCGGTGCTGTGCGCACGGCGCTGGAGGCCGGCATCCCGCTCGTGCCCGTTGCCCACTGGGGCGACCAGCACATCACGCCGCGCTACGGCGGCAAGTTCAGCCCGATCCCGCGCAAGACGGTCACCGTGAAGTTCGGCGACCCGATCGATCTCTCCCGGTTCGCCGGCCGCCAGCTCGACTCCGCGACGCTCAACGAGGCCACCGTCGTGCTGATGCGCGCCATCTCGGCCCTCGTCGGCGAGCTGCGCGGCGAGACGCCGCCCGCCGAGATCTGGGACCCGGCCGCGCACAACCAGAGCGAGATCGGCAAGTTTTGAGCAACTCCACGATGACGATGCCGATCCGCGTGCCCCTGCCGGGCGCGACACGCGTCGCGGTGCTCGGCGCCGGCAGCTGGGGCACCACGTTCGCCAAGGTGCTCGCCGACGGCGGGTCGGATGTCGCTCTCTGGGCCCGCCGCCCCGAGCTCGCCCGCGAGATCTCCGAGTCGAAGCGCAACAGCGACTACCTGCCGGGCATCAACCTGCCGCGCAACCTCTGGGCCTCGTCGCGGCTGACCGACGTGCTGGATGGCGCCGAGCTCGTGTTCCTCTCCGTGCCGAGCCAGACCCTGCGCGACAACCTCCGTTCGCTCAGGTCGCAGATCCCGGATGACGCGATCCTGGTCAGCCTGATGAAGGGCGTCGAGAAGGGCACCCGCTTCCGCATGAGCGAGGTGATCGAGCAGGAGCTGGGCATCGATCCCGACCGGGTGGCCGTGGCATCGGGCCCCAACCTGGCGCTGGAGATCGCCAAGCAGCAGCCGACGGCCGCGGTGGTGGCATCCACGAGCCTGGAGACGGCGACGACGGTCGCGGCGGTGGCGACCAACCCGTACTTCCGCTCGTTCGTGAACACCGACGTGATCGGCACCGAGTTCGGCGGCGTGCTCAAGAACCTCATCGCCGTGGCGATCGGAATCGTCGACGGCGTGGGCTACGGCGAGAACACGAAGGCCTCCATCATCACCCGCGGGCTGGTCGAGATGACCGACTTCGCCGTCGCCTACGGCGGCCGCCCCGAGACGCTCGCCGGTCTCGCGGGCCTCGGCGACCTCATCGCGACCTGCGAGTCGTCGCTCTCGCGCAACAACACGGCCGGCCGCCTGCTCGGGCAGGGGTACAGCTTCACGGATGTCGTCAAGCAGATGAACCAGACCGCGGAGGGACTGTCATCGGTGGCGCCGGTGCTCGAGCTCGCGATGGCGAAGGGCGTGGTCATGCCGATCGTCTCGCAGGTCGCCGAGGTGCTCGCCGGCACCATGGACCCGCGCGACATCGCGCCCCACCTCACCACCGACACCGACGAGGTCGCGATCCTCGTCGAGTGACCTACGGCGTGGGCGTCGGGGTCGGGCTGGGCGTGACCTTGTAGGGGTTCACGACCGTGGTGCAGCGCGTCTTCGGGTCGGCTGGGATCGAGCCGACCGCGTTCGCGAGGGCATCGAGGATGATCGTGCCCTGCCCATCCGTCTTCTTGCTGTCGATGACCACCTGCACGGCGGGATTGCGCCCGAACGTGGTGAACGTGTAGATCGGTTCGCGGCTCTTGTCTTCGACCCAGTCGATGCCGCGCACGGTGTAGCAGAGGTCCTGCGAGTTCTTGAGCGGCTTGACGCCGCAGGTGAGCAGCGCCACCGTCGGATTGCCGTACGCGCCCGTCGCCTGCGCGTCCGTGTTGCGGGCGGGGTACCCGGCCACGCTCGCCGGCAGCCGCACGATCACGTCGGCGCACCGCGGGTCGGTGGAGTGGATGGCGGGCTGCATCGCCACGGTGGGCGCGCATCCGCTGATGCCGACGACGAGGCCGGCGCCGAGCGCGACGGCGAGCAGGATGCGGGTGGTCGCGTTCATCGCTTTCAGGCTAGCCGGTCACCCCTGCGAATATCCTCCCGCGAGGCCGCTCACACCTCGATGGCGCCGCCGACGTCGCGCAGGTGCTGCCGGAACCCGTACGCCGGGTCGGCCGCGCGTCGCTCGAGGTACCGCGCGAAGCTCACCTGCTCGCGCAGCGAGACGCCGGCACGGATGCGGTCGGCCTGCGCCAGCTCGGTGTCGCGGATCGTCTCCGCGTGCGTGAAGACCTCGTCGGCCCGGTCCGCGGGCACGAAGATCACGCCGTCGTCGTCGCCGAAGACAAGATCGTCGCGCGTCACAGCCCACTCGCCGACAGTCGCGACTGCGAGCGCGTCGGGCGCGCGATCGCCCACGCTCAGCGGCCCGGTCGACAGTGTCCCGATGCTGAACACCGGCAGCCCGATCTCGCGGATCTCCCGGCTGTCGCGGTTCAGCCCCCAGATCACGATGCCGCCGAGCCCCGCCTCGCGCGCCTCGAGCGCGACCAGGTCGCCAACGCAGCTCTCGTCGAGCCGCCCGCCGTTGTCGACGACCAGCACATCGCCGGGCTCCGCCGCCTCGAACGCCTCCAGGAACACGTCCACGCTGCCCACGTGGTGCGCGGGGAGCACGCGGCCGGCGAGCCGACTCCCGGCGGTGACCGCGTGCAGGGCGCTGGGCCCGCAGCGGACGGGGACGCCGGCGCGCACGCATCCGTCGGTCAGGTGCGCGGTGGTGAGGTGTGCGAAGCGGTTCTGGAGCTCGGTGGTGTCCACGATTCCAGCCTGCGCCGCGGATGCGGGGGCGGCAACTGTGGCGCGGTACCGTTGGGCGTGCCTTTTTCTGTCGACGACACCCTTGCGGGAGTGGGGGAGTCGGCGGTGCTCGCGCGCATCTTCCCGCGGCTGCCGACGGCATCCGCCCAGCTGCTCGGCCCCGGCGACGACGCCGCGGTCGTCGCCGCGCCGGACGGCCGCTTCGTCGTCACGACCGACATGATGATCCACGGGCCCGACTTCCGTCTCGCCTGGTCGACCCCGCACGACCTGGGCTGGAAGGCCGCCGCCTCCAACCTGGCGGATGTCGCCGCCATGGGCGCCGTGCCCACCGCCCTGGTCGTGGCGATCGCCGCCCCCGCCGACACCCCGGTCGCCCTGCTCGAGGGCATCGCCGACGGCCTGCGCGACGGCTGCACCGCCCTGGCGCCCGGATGCGGCGTGGTCGGCGGCGACCTCTCCGTGTCGCCCACCCTCACCATCGCCGTCACCGCGTTCGGCGACCTCGAGGGCCGCGACCCCGTGCTGCGCTCGGGCGCCCGCCCCGGCGACATCGTCGCGATCGCCGGCCCGCTCGGCGCTTCAGCGGCGGCCCTCCACCTCCTCTTCACTGAGGCGATGGATGCCGACGACCACCCCGACGAGGCCGCCGCCACGGCCCTCCGCCCCCGCACGGCCCCCCAACTGGCCCCGACCCCACCCATCTCCGCGGGCCCGGAAGCCTCGCGCGCGGGCGCGACGGCAATGCTCGATCTGAGCGACGGCCTGGCAATAGACGCAGCAAGACTGGCCAAGGCCAGCCACGCCGCCATCGACTTCAATCCCACACTCCTGGGCCCCGACCCGTCCCTCGCCCTGTCAGGCGGCGAGGACCACTCCCTCCTAGCAACTTTCCCGCCCGACGCCCCTCTCCCGACGCAATTCCGTCGCATAGGCCGAGTAGTAGAGGGCGAGGGCGTGACCGTGGATGGCAAGCCGTGGAATCCCGAAGGCTGGGACCCCTACCGCGAGTGGTCAGGCGAGGCCGGCTAAAGCCAAACTCCACAGCGGTGCCAGTGAGCGGAGCGGGGTCTTCGTCTCAAGAGACT
>JAODAU010000357.1 GCA_025463615.1 Microbacteriaceae bacterium
GCTCTGGCGCCGGCTGCCCGGCGGCTGGGCGGTGGAGGCGGCGCACGTGAGCGTGCCCGCGCCGGCGATCAACGCGGCCACGTGGCGGATCGTGGGGGCGCCGCTCGTGGCGGGGGCGGCATCCGGGCCGCTCGCCGGCCACACCGTCGCGGTGAAGGACCTGTTCGAGGTCGAGGGCTTCGCGGTGGGCGTCGGCGTGCCCGCCTACCTGGCCGAGCAGGGTCCTGCGCGCGGCACCGCGACCGCCGTGCAGCAGCTGCTGGATGCCGGCGCCAGCGTCACCGGAATCGCCCAGACCGACGAATTCGCCTACAGCGTCGCCGGCCGCAACGCGCACTACGGCACCCCGCCCAACGGCGCCGTGCCGGGCGCGATCCCCGGCGGCTCGTCGAGCGGGCCGGCCTCCGCGGTCGCGACCGGGCAGGTGACGATCGGCCTCGGCACGGACACCGGCGGCTCGATCCGCGTGCCCGCGTCATACCAGGGGCTGTGGGGGCTGCGCACCACGCACGGCAGCGTGAGCCGCAGCGGCCTGCGCCCGCTCGCGCCGAGCTTCGACACGGTCGGATGGCTCGCCCGCGACTCGGGGACGCTCGCGGCTGCGGCATCCGCCAGCCTCGACCTCGCGGCGCAGTCGCCGGTGGCCGGGCGCTTCGTCGTCGACCCGCGGCTGCTCGCGCTCGCGTCGCCCGCGGTGCGGGAGGCCTTCGACATCCTGCTGGCGGCGCTCGACCTCGACGAGCTCGAGACCGTGGACCTCGGCGAGCCGGACGACCTGTTCGAGGCGTTCCGCATGACGCAGGCCACCGAGGCGTGGCTGTCGAACGGCGACTGGGTCGACGCGCACCCGGGCACGCTCGGCGACGACATCGCGGCGCGGTTCGCCTTCGCGAAGACGATCACCGAGCAGCAGGGCCTCGACGCCGCCGCCGACCTGGATGCCACGCGCGAACGCCTCGACGCCGTGCTCGGCGACCGCGTGCTGCTGCTGCCCGCCGCGGGATCGATCGCGCCCTCCACCACCGCGTCGGCCGAGGAGATCGAGGCGACCCGCGCGGCGACGCTGCGGCTCACCGCGGTCGCGGGGATCACCGGGCGGCCGGGGCTCAGCGCCCCGCTCATCACGGTGCCGGGCCCGACGACGCGCACAGCGCCTGTCGGCGTCGGGCTGGTGGGGCCGCGCTACGGCGACCTCGGGCTCATCGCGCTGGCCGAGGAATTCGAGGAGTGGCTGCAGGGGTAGCTAGAGCTGCTCGATGTGCAGCGCGACCCGCTCGGCCAGGTACCGCTCCACGGGCACGACGCCGACCATCTCGGGCACGGCGTCGAGGCGGGTGTAGCCGAAGTTGACCACCTCTCCGTCGGCGAAGCGGCCGCGCACCGCCGCGCGCCGTTTCTCGCGGCGGGCCTCGGCATCCGGCGACTTGTTGGCGACCCCGCGCAGCGGTTCGACCGCCCTGGTGACCTCGCCGGTCGCGTAGAGGGTGCCGTCGCGCGCGAGCAGCAGCGCGCCGAGCCGCCACGCGCGCCCGGCCGGTTTGATCACCTCGCCCCGGAACCGCCGCGCGGGCACGAGCACGCCGAGCGCCTCGTCGCCCACCCCGGCCTCTTCGAGCGCGGCCACGGTCCGCGCAAGCACCCCATCCACCGTCCCATCATCCCCGAGGGGCCCAGAATTACCACTCTTGGGCCCCCTACGCCGGTAGATCCCGGCCCCTCGGCGAAACACGGATGAAACTTGAGTTGCAATAGGGTGGGGGGTGAAACATGTGACTCAGGAGGCAGCCGTGCAGACCCAGCCCATCGATCCGCCGCAGCGCCTGCTCATGGGGCCGGGCCCGATCAACGCCGACCCGCGGGTGCTGCGCGCGATGTCCGCGCAGCTCGTGGGGCAGTACGACCCCGCGATGACGGCGTATATGAACGAGACGATGGCGCTCTACCGCGAGGTGTTCCAGACCGAGAACCAGGCGACGCTGCTGGTCGACGGCACGAGCCGCGCCGGCATCGAGGCCGCGTTCGTGTCGCTCATCGAGCCCGGCGACCGCGTGCTGGTTCCGATCTTCGGCCGCTTCGGCCACCTGCTGCGCGAGATCGCGGAGCGCTCCCAGGCCGAGGTGCACGTCATCGAGCGCGAGTGGGGCACCGTGTTCACCGCCGCCGAGATCGAGGCGGCCGTGGCCGAGGTGAAGCCGAAGCTGGTCGCGATCGTGCACGGCGACACGTCCACGACGGTGGCGCAGCCCCTCGACGAGCTGGGCGACATCTGCGCGCGCCACGGCGCCCTTCTCTACACGGATGTCACGGCATCCCTCGGCGGCAACGCCTTCCTGGCCGACGTCTGGGGCGTGGATGTCGCGACAGCCGGCCTGCAGAAGTGCCTCGCCGGCCCCTCCGGAAGCTCACCGATCACCCTTTCCGCGAAGGCGGTGGACATCGTGAACTCCCGCAAGAGCGTCGAGGCGGGCATCCGCTCGGCCGGGGATGCCGTGAGCGCGGCCCCGATCCGCAGCAACTACTTCGACCTGAGCCAGATCCTCGACTACTGGGGGCCGAAGCGCCTCAACCACCACACCGAGGCGACCAGCATGCTCTACGCTGCCCGCGAGTGCGCCCGGCTGCTGGCCGAAGAGGGCATGCCGCAGGCGGTCGAGCGGCACCGGCTGCACGGCTCCGCGATGGTGGCGGGGCTGCGCGGCCTCGACCTGGAGCTGTTCGGCGACCAGTCGGTGCGCATGAACAACGTGGTCGGCGTGCGGATCCCGGACGGCCTCGACGACGCGGGCGTGCGCTCGTCGATGCTGCACGACTTCGGCATCGAGATCGGCACGTCGTTCGGGCCGCTCGCCGGCCGGGTCTGGCGCATCGGCACGATGGGCTACAACGCGCGCCGCGACACCGTGCTCACCACGCTCGCGGCGCTCGAACAGGTGCTGCGGCGCGGCGGCCACACGGTCACCGCCGGGGCCGGGGTCGGATCGGCGCTGGACTTCTATGCCGACTGAAGCCGAACTCATCATGGACCGGTGCGAGACGCTGGCCACGATCTCGAGCCAGCCCGACCGGCTCGAGCGTGTGCACCTCTCGCCCGAGCACCGCGCCGCCAACGACCTGGTGGCCGAGTGGATGCGCGAGGCCGGCCTCAGCACCTGGCAGGACGCCGCGGGCAACCAGTGCGGTCGCCTCGAGGGCGCCGAGCCGGGCCTGCCCGCGCTGCTCATCGGCAGCCACATCGACACCGTGCCCGACGCGGGGCGCTACGACGGGATGCTGGGCGTGCTGCTCGGGATCCAGGTGGCGGCGCGCATCCACGGCTCCGGCATCCGGCTGCCGTTCGCGCTGGAGGTCGTCGCGTTCAGCGACGAGGAGGGCACCCGCTTCGGCATGGCCCTGCTCGGCAGCCGCGCGCTCGCCGGCACCTGGGACGACGCGTGGTGGTCGCTGCACGACAAGGACGGCATCACGTTGGCCGAAGCCTTCCAGGACTTCGGCCTCGACCCGGCCCGCCTGCCCGGCGCGTTCCGCCGCCCCGAGAACTACGTCGGCTACCTCGAGACGCACATCGAGCAGGGCCCGATCCTGGATGATGCGGACCGCCGCCTCGCGGTCGTGACCTCCATCGCCGGCGCCCGTCGCTACTCCATCGAGGTCACCGGAAAGGCCGGCCACGCCGGCGGCACCCCCTACGACCGGCGGCGCGACGCCCTCGTCGGAGCCAGCGAGCTCGTGGTCGAGATCGAGCGGATCTCAAGGCGTCGCGGCGTGATCGGCACGGTCGGCAAGCTGCAGGCGTTCCCCGGCGGGGTCAACGTGATCCCGGGTCGCGTGGAGCTCAGCCTCGACCTTCGCGCCGAGTTCGACGACGAGCGCGACGCCGCGCTGGACGAGATCTGGGCGACCGCCGAGGAACTGTGCGCGCGCCGCGGGCTCACGCTCGCCACCTCGGAGATCTACCGTGCCGACGCGGTGCCGTGCGACCCGCGGCTGATGCAGGCGATCGGGGCCGGCATCCGTGCCACCGGGGACGACGCGCCTCTCGCATTCTGGAGCCGCGCCGGCCACGACGGCATGGCGGTCGTGGCGCTCACGCCCATCGCGATGCTGTTCCTGCGCTGCCGCGGCGGCGTGAGTCACCACCCGGACGAGCACGTGCGCACCTCGGATGTCGCGGCCGCCCTCGACGCGTTCGAGGCCGCCGTGCTGGCGGTGCGATGAACCTTTCGGAGCGGCTGGAAGCAACCTACGCGGAGCTCTCCCCGCAGGAGCAGCGCGCCGCCGACTTCATGCGCGGCCATCTCGACGACCTCGCCGTCTACAACGCGACCGAGGTGGCCGGGCTCAGCGGCGTGTCTAAGGCGACGGTGTCGCGGCTGTACCGGCGGCTCGGATTCCGCGGAGCCGACGAGCTGCGCGAGCACCTGCGCACCGTGCGCGGCGCGCCCCGCGCCGACGCGGTCGCGCACCCGGACGACGCGCTCGAGCAGGAGATCGCGAACCTCCGCGCGGTGGCGGCGCTCGACCTCGCGCCGGCCGCGACCCTCATCGCGGAGGCCCGCCGGGTGGTCGTGATCGGGTTTCGCAACAGCTACCCGGTGGCGCTGCACCTGCGCGAGCAGCTGGCGCAGGCCCGCGACCTCGTGTCGCTCGCGCCGCTGCCCGGTCAGACCGTGGGGGAGGAGCTCGCCGGTCTCGACGCGCAGGATGTGGTGGTGCTGGTCGGGTTCCGCCGCAGGCCCGCGGGGTTCGCCGCGCTCGCGACCGCCGTCGCGGCGACGCCGGCCCGCGGCATCCTGATCACGGACGCCTCGGGTCGCCGCCTCGCCTCCGACCTCGTTCTGGAGTGCCCCCTCGACACCCCGACCGCGTTCGACAGCTACGCGGCCGCGGCGCACCTGGTGGCGCGCCTCGCGAGCGCCGTGCTCGCCCTGAGCGACCCGGCGCGCCTCGCCTCCGTGGGTGCGGCCCTCCGCTCCGAGCTGGAGTAGCCCGATCGGGATCAGCCCGATCGGGATCAGCTCAGGGTGAGCCGGTGGCCCTCCAGCCCGACGGTGGATCCGATGGTGACGCACACCCCGCGGGAGTTTGTGACGTAGGCATGGATGCCGTCCCAGCTCAGTCTCACGGCCGGGGTGGGTTCTCCGCCAATCGCGAGCTCTGAACGATGAACTGGAATCGCATGCATCTCACGCACGAGACGGCGATGAGCGCGCGGGCTCGAATCCTGTCGAGTGCGATCGTGGGCTGGGACGAACTCCAGCGCTGCAATCCGCACCGCGTCGACATCCTCCCGCTCGTCCCATGGTCGGTCGAGCCAACTCGACAACTCGACCACCGTCGAGCGATCGGCGCTGGCGTAGACAGCGGTGACCCTCTCATCCGTGGACCCTCTGCTCTGCCAGGCGTAACCGAGGAACTCGATGTCTGGAAGGCCCGAAGCGAAACGGAGGATCGGGCGGCCGAATCTTCGCGCGCGGGCTTCTTCGACCACCGGGTTCGATGACTCGTGAGTAGGTGGCCCGGCGGTCATTCGTGCTTGACCCATGCTTGCCTACTTCTGCTTGATGGACGCAGTAGGTGAACCGACTGTGCAGTCTGCGTAAAGCGTGTGTACCGTCCCGCCCGCGAGCGCAGTGACCGTCTGACCCTTGAGCGCGACGATGTGTGTCTGAGCGTACGCCTGCCAATAGTACGCAGTTGCGGGTCCGGAGAAGGGTATGGAGAGTAGATCGACGGGCGAGTGAACCGCGACGTTCCACGTTCTCACGATGGGCAGCCCAAACAGCGGATTCGACGAGTATCCCGTCCTGATTTGAGCTGGCCCATCATTGAAGTACACCAGACAAGTCACCAACAGCGTTGGAAGACCGAACGGCGTACTGATAGCCCTGAGCCGTCGTCCTGATTGAATAGCCATTTGCGGCGGCTCGGGCAGCATCGAAGCCGGCGAACTTCAAGGGAGCGGTGATTGTCGTTCCGCCCCCCGTTTCTGGGTCGGGAGGAACAGGTGCGGCTATCGCCGGGCTTGACGTCATTCCGATAACTAGCGCCAGCGCAATGACGGTAGACCCCACAACGGTGAACCTGGGACGAGATTTCATCTGTCTTCCTCCTTAGCTGGAAGTGAAGAACATTCTGATGTTACTGTTAACTACAGTTGACCTGTCACACAGTCCGCTAAAAAGGGGACATTGCGGTTGGCGGAGGCCTACCGATCGACGTCGTGGCCGTCGAAGAGGTCGCCGCACTCGACCTCGGTCGCGCCGTGCAGCACGAGGTAGCTCCGCGCGCCACGGTCCCCGGTGAGGGTCGCCACGAGCGCGTCGCGGTGCTCGCGCCCGATGAGCACCGGATGCCCGGGCCGCCCCTCGAACACGGCCTGCCGCAGGGCGCCCGGCTCGATCGGCGGCGCGACCACCCGGAGCACGACATCCAGCGGCAGCTCGGGCAGGTCCACGAGCGTCACCAGCGAGGCGTCGCCGGTCGACGCGAGCAGGCCCGCGCGCAGGGATGCCGACATCCCGAACGTCCAGTCGTCGGCGACCACCACCTCCGCGAACGCCGGCACGGGAACCATCGCCGCACCGAGCACCACGAGCACGCGGTCGCAGTCGGCGTCGCGGAGCAGGCCGCACGCGACATCCACCCAGGGCACCCCGTCGGGCGTGTGCATGAGGGCCTTCGGGGCGCCCATGCGGCTGCCCGCGCCGGCCGCGAGCACGATCCCGGTGAGGCTTGTCATGGGTAATGTTAGGCAGATGATCGATGTCACCGACAGCGAGCTGCGCGCCGCCCTCTACGCGAGCCTCGCCGTGGACCGTTGGGTGGACGAGGTGGCCGCGGCCGCCCCCTTCGAGGATGCCGCCCAGCTGCTCGAGACGGCATCCGACGCCGCGAGCCCGCTCAGCACCGCCGAGATCGAGGAGGCCATCGCGCACCATCCCCGCATCGGCGAGCAGCCGGTCGGCGAGGGGCGCGCGCAGGAGTTCAGCCGCGCAGAGCAGGCCGGGCTCGGCGACGACGACAGCGACCTCGCGGAGGAGCTCGCCGCGGGCAACCGCGCGTACGAGGAGCGGTTCGGGCGGGTGTTCATCATCCGCGCGGCGGGGCGCACGCGCCGCGAGATCCTCGAGGAGCTCGAGCAGCGGCTCGAGCTGCCGAACAGCACCGAGCTCGAGATCGTTGGCGACCAGCTGCGCCAGATCGCGCTGCTGCGGCTGGAGAAGCAGTTCGCGAGCGAACAGCCATGAGCTTCGTCACGACCCACGTGCTGGATGCGGCGACGGGCGCACCCGCGGCCGGGGTGCCCGTGTGGCTGCATGACGAGGAGGGCGGCATCCTCGCGCTCGGACTCACGGATGCCGACGGCCGCCTCGCAGACCTGGGCCCGGACGCGCTGCCGAACGGCGTCTACACGATCGTGTTCGACACGGCCGAGCTCTCCACGTTCTACCCGAACGTGACGATCACGTTCCGCGTCGACGGCGGCAAGCATTACCACGTGCCGCTGCTGCTGAGCCCGTTCGCCTACTCGACCTACCGCGGCAGCTAGTAGTCGGTGCGGGCCTCGTTCGCGAGCCACGCGTCGAACGGCGCCGGCGACTGCGGCACGCGCACCGAGTCGATCGGGATGTGCCACAGCTCGCGCGCCTTCGAGAACAGGTCGTAGAACTCGCGGTCGTCGAAGCCGCCGCGCGCCGCGTCGTGCCGGTCGGCGGCGAACACCACGCGGTCCACGCGCGCCCACAGCGCCGCCGAGAGGCAGAGCGGGCACGGCTCGCACGACGTGTAGAGCGTGGTGCCGGCGAGCGAGAAGTCGCCGATCGCCTGGCAGGCGGCGCGGATCGCGACCACCTCGGCGTGCGCGGTCGGGTCGAGGGTGGCGGTGACGCGGTTCTGCCCCTCGGCGACGAGCTCGCCGTCGCGCACGATCACCGCGCCGAACGGACCGCCGCCCGCCGTGACGTTCTCGAGGGCGAGTTCGATAGCGCGGTTCAGCCAGCGCTCGTCGGCCTGCGCGTCGCTCACGCGAGCCCCGCCGAGAAGCGCCAGGCGTCGCCGGCATCCGGTGCGTCGTCGCGGGTGATCGTGGCCTCGATGAGCCCGTAGGGGCGGTCGGCCGCGATGAACACCTCGCCGTGGTTCTCGACGCCGAAGCGGTCGATGTCGTAGTCGAAGTGGTGCTTGTTGGGCGCCTTGAGTCGGATCTCGGCGATCTGCGGGTAGGCCTCGAGCACCGCGGTGCCCATGTGCCAGAGCGTCTGCTGCAGTGCGAGCGACTGCAGGGTGGCGAACTCCCTGACCATGAGCCGCTTCACGTCGGCGTAGACGGCATCCCACTCCACGTCCGTCCCGATGTAGCGCCACTTCACGTCGAGCGAGGTCGCCATCACCCGGTCGTGGGTCTCGGGCAGCGTCGTGAACTCGTCCTTGAGGAACCCGGCGAACTCCGAGCCGGTGGACTTGAGGATGACGAGGTCCTTGAACCCGGCGATCACGTGCTCGCCCGCGGCATCCACGGTGATCGCCGCCGTGCGAACCTCCTGGCCCTTTCGCAGCCAGGTGTGGTCGTGCTGGGCGCCGTAGACTACGGCGCGCTCCCAGGCGTACTCCTCGATCTCGATTCTCGCGCCCTCGACCGGGTCGACGTCGCCCACGAAGTGGCGGGCGAGCTCCAGCCCGAAGTCCTCGATCGCCAGGATGCCTTTGGACTTGGCGAACGCGAAGATCGTGTTCTTCTGCGTGTCCGTGGGTAGCACGTTGGACTGGTCGCCGGAGAGGTACGCGGGGGCGAACGGCCCGCGCAGCGCGGTCGTCACGTTGAGGTCGCGGATCTCGTGCCGCTTCGTGTCGCGGTAGATGCGCACGACGCGGTTCTCGGCCTTGCCGTACTGGTTGTCGCCCAGGATGATCGCCATCACCAGAGCATGCCAAAAAATTGTGACGCGGATGTTTCCGACATCAACATTCGCGGGCTGCCGAAAACGCAGGAGAATCGAGCGCTTCGCGCTTACAGGCGCGAATAGCGGGCTCGGGACGCTCAATCTCCTGCATTTTCGAAAGACGGCTAGGCCGCCGGGGAGGCCGCCGTGCCCACGATCACCGCGCGGCCGAGGGTGTGACCGGATGCCACCCAGTGCACGAGCGCGAGGCTCGCGCCGGCCGGCAGGTCGAGCGCGCCGACATCCAACGCCGTCGCGGCGATGTGATACCGGTGCGTGCGCCCGGTGCCGACCGGCGGCGCGGCGCCCATGAAGCCGGGGAAGCCACCGTCGTTGCGGACGTGGAACGCGCTGCCCGGCAGCGTCCCTGCGGCCGCGCCGGTGTCGAGCGAGGTGACGTCGGCGGGCACGTCGACCAGCACCCAGTGCCAGAAGCCGCTCGGAGTGGGCGCGTCGGGGTCGAAGCAGGTGACCGTGTAGCTCTTGGTGCCCTCGGGCGCGCCCTCCCAGGACAGCTGGGGAGAGGTGTTGCCGAGGTCGGCCACCTGGTCGTCCTTGAGGGGCTGGCCGTCGGTGACATCGGTGCTGGTCACGGTGAACGACGGCACTGCCGGCAGGAGGTCGTAGGGGTTCGGGCTGACGGGTCGCTCGAGAGTCATGTCGCACAACGTAGTCCGGACGGTGAGCCCTGGCCACGGGTGATCCGGACCGAGGCGCGATGATGGACACGTGGACGAGCTCACGACGTACCCCTCAGGCCTGCGCCTGACCGACCGACGGGTGGTCGTCGTGGGCGGTGGGCACGTCGCCCAGCGGCGGGTCCCGCAGCTGCTGGCCGCGGGCGCCGACGTCC
>JAODAU010000365.1 GCA_025463615.1 Microbacteriaceae bacterium
CGGTGCGCTCGCGACATCCACCGCGTCCGCACCGGCGTTCGACGCGGCCAGCAGGGTGGCCAGCTGGCCGCCCGCGGTGTCGTGCGTGTGCACGTGCACGGGAAGGTCGAAGCGCGAGCGCAGGGCGCCCACGAGCTTCTCGGCGGCGCCGGCGCGCAGGAGCCCGGCCATGTCTTTGATCGCCAGGATGTGCGCGCCCGCCTCCACCATCTGCTCGGCGAGGCCGAGGTAGTAGTCGAGCGTGTAGAGGGTCTCGTTCGGGTCGAGCAGATCGGCGGTGTAGCAGAGCGCGACCTCGGCGACCGCGGTTCCCGTGGCGAGCACCGAGTCGATCGCCGGACGCATCTGGTCCACGTCGTTGAGGGCGTCGAAGATGCGGAAGATGTCGACGCCCGTGGATGCCGCCTCACGAACGAAGGCATCCGTGACCTCGGTGGGGTACGGCGTGTAGCCGACCGTGTTGCGGCCGCGCAGCAGCATCTGGATCGCCACGTTGGGCAACGCCTCGCGCAGGGCGGCGAGCCGCTCCCACGGATCCTCGGCGAGGAAGCGCAGCGCCACGTCGTAGGTGGCGCCGCCCCAGGCCTCGACGGAGAGGAGTTCCGGCGTCATCCGCGCCACGTAGGGAGCGGCGGCGACGAGGTCCTTGGTTCGCACGCGGGTGGCCAGCAGCGACTGGTGCGCGTCGCGAAACGTGGTCTCGGTGACGGCCAGCGCGGTCTGGTTGCGCAGCGCGGTGGCGAAGCCCACCGGCCCGAGCTCGAGCAGGCGCTGGCGCGAACCGGCCGGGGCGGGCGTCGTGATGTCGATGTTCGGCAGCTTGAGCGCGGGGTCGATGACGCCGTCGCCCGATCCGTAGGGCCGGTTGACCGTCACGTCGGCGACCCAGTTGAGCAGCTTCGTGCCGCGGTCCTTGGACTGGTGGGTCTGCAACAGCTGAGGGCGTTCCTCGATGAACGCGGTGCTGAGGTCGCCGGCCTGGAACGACGGGTCGTCGAGCACGGCCTGGAGGACCGGGATGGTGGTGGAGACGCCGCGGATGCGGAACTCCGCGAGCCCGCGCTTCGCCCGCGCGATCGCGGCGCCGAAGTCGCGGCCGCGGCAGGTCATCTTGACGAGCATCGAGTCGAAGTACGGGCTGATGCGCGTGCCGGGGTCGATCGTGCCGCCGTCGAGGCGGATGCCGCCGCCGCCCGGCGAGCGGTAGGTCGTGATCTTGCCCGTGTCGGGCCGGAACCCCGCGGCCGGGTCCTCGGTGGTGATGCGGCACTGCAGGGCGGCGCCGCGCAGGCGCAGGTTCTGCTGCTGCAGGCCGAGCTCAGCGAGCGTCTGGCCGAAGGCGATCCGCATCTGGGACTGCACCAGGTCGACGTCGGTGACCTCCTCGGTGACCGTGTGCTCCACCTGGATGCGCGGGTTCATCTCGATGAAGACGTGCTGGCCCTTGCGCTCCCCCGCGGTGTCGAGCAGGAACTCGACGGTGCCGGCGTTGACGTAGCCGATCGACTTCGCGAATGCGATCGCGTCGCGGTACATGGCCTGGCGCGTGTCCTCGTCGAGGTTCGGCGCCGGCGCGATCTCGATCACCTTCTGATGGCGGCGCTGCACCGAGCAGTCCCGCTCGAACAGGTGCACCGTCTCGCCCGTGGCATCCGCGAGGATCTGCACCTCGATGTGGCGCGGGCGCACGACGGCCTGCTCGAGGAACATGGTCGGGTCGCCGAAGGCGCTGTCCGCCTCGCGCATGGCCTCCTCGAGGGCGGCGCGCAGGTCGGCCTTCTTCTCGACCCGGCGCATGCCGCGGCCTCCGCCGCCGGCGACCGCCTTGGCGAAGATCGGGAATCCGATGGCATCCGCGCCGGCGAGCAGTTCGTCCAGGTCGCGGGATGCCGGGGTCGAGGCGAGCACGGGCACGCCCGCCGCGATCGCGTGCTCCTTGGCGGTGACCTTGTTGCCGGCCATCTCGAGCACGTGCTGGCCGGGGCCGATGAAGGTGATGCCGGCGGCCGCGGCCGCCTCGGCGAGCTCGGGGTTCTCGGAGAGGAATCCGTAGCCCGGGTAGATGGCGTCGGCGCCGCTCTCGCGGGCGACGCGGATGATCTCGGAGACGTCGAGGTAGGCGGCGACCGGGTGCCCCTTCTCGCCGATCTGGTAGGCCTCGTCGGCCTTCAGGCGATGCATCGAGTTGCGATCCTCGTAGGGGAAGACGGCCACGGTCTGGGCGCCGAGTTCGTACGCGGCACGGAACGCGCGGATCGCGATTTCGCCGCGGTTGGCCACGAGGATCTTCTTGAACATCTGGTCCTTTCGGTCTCCCGCAAGCCTAGAACTCGCCCGGCGCTGAACGGCCCGCGAAGGGGCGGCGCACCCGGCGATCTTTTAGGTTCTTTAAGACTAGTGAAGGTATGGTCTCTTCTTGTGCATGTACTCAGCGTCAGCTCCCTGAAGGGAGGAGTGGGCAAGACCACTGTGACGCTCGGCCTCACCTCCGCCGCCTTCGCGAAGGGTCTGCGCACCCTCGTGGTGGACCTCGATCCGCAGTCGGATGTCTCCACCGGCATGGACATCAACGT
>JAODAU010000410.1 GCA_025463615.1 Microbacteriaceae bacterium
TCCGCCGCGCCGAGCCTCGTCTCCGCGCCGGCCGCGGAGGGCGACATCACCTGGACCGTGCGCACGGCCTCCAACTCCTTCGGCTCGGACCGCACGAGCTACAGCTACACGGCGACCCCCGGATCGACGGTGGATGACGCCCTGGTCGTCACCAACCACGGTTCCGACCCGCTCGACCTCGGCGTCTACGCCGCGGACGGCTACACGACCGGCAGCGGCCAGTTCGACCTCGTCGTCGGCGGCGCCAAGTCCGTCACCATCGGGGCCTGGGTGACCAGCAGCGCGAAGTCCGTCGCCGTCGCACCGGGCGCGACCGTGGAGGTGCCGTTCACCCTCACGGTGCCGAAGAACGCGACGCCGGGCGACTACGCGGGCGGCATCGTCACCTCCCTCGTCGAGCCGGATGCCGCGAAGGGCATCAACGTGGACCGCAGGCTCGGCATCCGCGTCGCACTCCGCGTGAGCGGCGACCTCAAGCCCGCGCTGGCGGTGGAGAACGCGCACGTCGACTGGTCGGGCGGATTCAACCCCTTCGCCGGCGGCGACGCGACACTCACGTACACGATCCACAACACCGGCAACTCGATGCTCTCGGCGCAGCAGGCCGCCGCGGTGACGGGCCCGTTCGGCTGGTTCGCCGCGAAGGCCGGCACGATCGCGCCGTCGCCCAGGCTCCTGCCCGGCGAGAAGTGGAAGGTGACGGTTCCCGTGCACGGGGTCGCCGCCGCGGTCTGGCTGGCCGCGACGACCACCGTGACGCCGGTCGCCACCGACGCCGCCGGCTCCACGAGCCCGATGACCCCGATCTCCGTCACCGCGAACGGCTGGGCCGTGCCGTGGACGCTCGTGGTACTGGTGCTGCTGGTGGCGGCCGCCGTGGTCTTCCTGCCGCGCCTGCTCCGCCGCGCCCGCGCCCGCCGGAAAGAGCGCGAGGATGCCCGGGTGCGCGACGCCGTCGCCCGCGCGCTGGAGACCGCGACCGACTGAGAGCTGCAAGACCTGAGAGCTGCAAGACTCGTCGCATGCCGAACGAGCCCGTGGCCCGGGTGACGAACCGCCAGGCGGCGGTGCTCCTCGCCCAACGCGATCCGGTGATCGCGGCGCTGGTGCGCGAGTTCGGGCTTCCGTGGATGCCGGTCTCGAGGTCGACCCCCCTCGCCGAGTTGGTGCGCGGCATCACCTACCAGCAGATCGGCGGGGCGGCGGCCGGCGCCATCCATCGCCGGCTGCTCGCGGCGATCGGCGACGAGTACACGCCGCAGAGGCTGCTCGAGCTCGACGATGCGACCCTCCGGGCCGTCGGCCTCTCCGGCGGCAAGGTGGCGTCGATCAGGGACCTCGCGGCGAAGGTCGCCGACGGCACGGTGGTCGTGTCGCCGAGGCGACTCGCCCGGCGCACGGACGACGAGATCATCTCCGAGCTCAGCCGGGTGCGCGGCATCGGCCCCTGGTCGGCGCAGATGTTCCTCATCCTCCAGATGCGCAGGCCCGACGTCTGGCCCACCGGCGACCTCGCGGTGCGCAAGGGCTTCGGGCTCGGCTGGGGCATCCCGACGCCCACGGCGAAGGAGCTCGATCGTCTCGCCGACCCGTATCGCCCCTATCGCACGACGGTCGCCTGGTACTGCTGGCAGGTCGCGGAGCGGCGGGTCGGTGCCTCCGCGCCCATCGCACTTCCGTAGAACACACGGATGACGCGGGGTCGCCCGCGGTGCCAGTATTCAAGCGTTGGCACCGACCCCGGAAGGCACCCCATGAACCTCGACCCCGCCGAATACCGCGCCGTGCTGGATGCCGCCCACGACCGCGCGCTGGAGTGGATCGACTCGATCCCCGACAGGCCCGTGGCCCCGTCGCTGGACGTCGCCGGGATGAAGGGCGTCTTCGGCCGCCCGCTGCAGGACGGCCCGCACGAGCCGGCCGCGGTGGTGGACGAGCTGGCGACCCTCGCCGAACCGGGGATCATGGCCATGTCGTCCGGGCGATTCTTCGGGTGGGTCATCGGCGGCACCCTGCCCGCCTCGCTGGGCGCGGACTGGCTGGTGAGCGCGTGGGACCAGAACGCGGCGATGCGCTACGCGAGCCCCGCGACGGCCGCGATCGAGGAGGTCGCGGGGGAGTGGCTGGTCGACCTGCTCGGGCTCCCGGCGGGATCCGACGTCGGCTTCACCACCGGCGCGACGATGGCCAACTGGACCGGACTCGCCGCGGCACGCGCCCACGTGCTCGACCGGGCCGGGTGGGATGTCAACGCCCGCGGCCTCCAGGGCGCGCCGCTCGTCACCGTGCTGGCCGGGGCCGAGCGGCACACGTCGGTCGACCTGGCGCTGCGCTACCTCGGCTTCGGCTCGCCGACCGTTGTGGCCGCGGACGCGGAGGGCCGCATCGACCTCGAGGCGCTGCGGCTCGCCTTCGACGGCGTCGACGGGCCGGCCATCCTCTGCCTGCAGGCGGGCAACCTGCACTCCGGCGCGTTCGACCCGATGCGGGAGGCGATCGCGATCGCGCACGAGCACGGCGCCTGGGTGCACGTCGACGGTGCGTTCGGGCTGTGGGCGGCGGCGAGCCCGACCCTGCGCGGCCGGCTCGACGGCGTGGGCACCGCCGACTCCTGGGCGACCGACGCGCACAAGACGCTCAACGTGCCCTACGACTGCGGCGTCGCGATCGTCGCCCGGCCGAACGTGGCGAGGGCCGCGCTCGGCACGCAGACCGCGTACCTGATCCGGGATGCCGCCGACGCCTCCGACCCGATGGACGTCGCGCCCGAGATGTCCCGTCGCGCCCGCGGTGTGCCGGTCTGGGCGGCACTCCGCCAGCTCGGCCGGTCGGGGGTCGTCGCGCTCGTGGACGGGCTCGCGGCGAACGCGCGGGCACTGGCATCCGGAATCTCGGCGCTGCCCGGGGTGGAGGTGCTCAACGACGTGGTGTTCACGCAGGTCTGCCTCACGTTCGGCAGCGACGAGCGCACCCGCGAGGTGACCGCCCGGCTGATCGCTGACGGCGCGGTGTGGATGTCTGGCTCGAGGTGGGCCGGGCGCGACGTGCTGCGCATCTCCGTCAGCAACTGGTCGACGGATGCCGCGGACGTGGCCTTCGCGGTCGCCGCCGTCGAGCGGGCCGTGGCCGGCTGACCTCGTCGATGTCCTGGCCCGGGTCTATGGTGTCGGCATGATAGGTACCCTCGAATCCGTCATCCTGGACTGCCCGGACCCGCAGGCCCTCGCGCGGTTCTACTCCGAGCTCATCGGCGCCGAGATCGTCGGCTACGACCCGGACTGGGCCGAGATCGTGCCGCCCGGGTCGCCGCGGCCGCTGATCGCGTTCCAGCGCGTCGACGACTACACCCCGCCGCAGTGGCCGGGCCAGTCGGTGCCGCAGCAGATGCACATCGACGTGAAGGTCGACGACTTCGACGTGTCGGAGCCCGAGGTGCTGGCCCTCGGCGCGACGAAGGCGGGGTCGGACCACGCGACGTTCCGCGTGTACCTCGACCCCGCCGGTCACCCGTTCTGCCTGGTGGCCCCGCAGGACTAGCCCGCTACCGGCTGACTGCTACTGGCCGACCGTTACTCGCCGACCGCTTCGACGGCCGCGAGGATGGCCGCGAGCGCGGCCTCCGGGTGCGACACCATCGAGACGTGCGAAGCCGCGACCTCGCTGATTGTCGCGCCGGCGCGCTCCGCCATCGAGCGCTGGGTGGCGGGCGGGATGACCCGATCCTCGGTGCCGATGACGGCCCAGCTCGGGCGGCCCTTCCACGCGGCGGGCCCCGACGCCGTGGTGTTGGCGCCGAGCGTGATGGGGCGCTGGCTCGCGATGATCAGCCAGCGGTCGGCCTCCGGCAGGTCCTGCGCGAAGGCGTTGTGCACCGTGTCCGCCTTGAGGAACGCCTCGACGTCGCCCTCGGGCGCGCCCGGGTAGGGCACGAGGTCGAGCACGGTGGTGGGGTCCGGCACGGCGAGCGCAGAGCCCGAGCCGCCGAGGATCTGGAAGACGAACTCGCCCTCCTCCGGGATGAACGCGTCCACGTAGACGAGCGCCTTGACGTTGTCGGCGCCGCCCGCGTTGGTGATCACGAATCCGCCGTAGGAGTGGCCGACGAGCACGACCGGGCCGGGAGCGCGCTGCGCGATGAACGAGGCGACGTAGGCCGCGTCGCTCGCCACACCGTGGAGGAGGTTCGGGGGCGTGAAGACGGTGAAGCCCTGCGACTGGAGCTCGGTCGAGACGGCGTCCCAGCTGGAGCCGTCCGCCCATGCTCCGTGGACCAGGACGATTGTTGGTTTGGTCATTCGATTCCCTCTCGACGTGCGCTGACGTGCGGGCATGCGCGGCGAGCCTACGCCGGGGTTTCGCAAACAGGCGAGGTCGGTCACCGGGAATTCACCCGTTTTGTATCAGGGCGCCGGATGCCCGCTCCTGTGGGGTACTCATGAGGAAGAGGAGCACCCCGATGGCGAAAGACCTTGCCCCGGCCGCCCGAGGGCGATCACAATGCAGGAGATGAGCCACACCGGGTCCGGGGGCGATCGGGTCGGGCTCACGGAGCCCGACCCCGATGCGCCGTGGGATGCCGCGGCCGAGGCCTTCCGCGCGTGGCGGGCCGGCTCCGCCCCCGCGATGGATCGCCTCGTGCGCGTGATGACCCCGGTGCTCTGGCACGTGGTGCGCGCCTACGGCCTCGACCGCGAGCTGGCCGAGGATGTCGTGCAGACCACCTGGCTCACGCTGGTCCGCCGCGCGGACACCGTGCTCGACGCCCAGGCGGTCGGCGGGTGGCTCACCATCACCGCGCGGCGGGAGGCGTGGCGGGTGGCGAAGCACGCGGCATCCGTCGTCCCCATGGAGGACGAGGTGCTCGACGTGGTGATCGAGGGCGGGGCATCCGCCGAGGACGCGGCGATCGAGCACGACCGGCACTCGCGCCTCTGGGCGAGCGTGGCGACCCTCGACGATCGCTGCCAGCGCCTGCTGCGCATCGTCGCGTTCGACGCCCGGCCCGACTACGCGAAGATCGCGGGAGACCTGGGCATGAGGATCGGCAGCATCGGACCCACCCGGGGCCGCTGCCTCGACAAACTGCGAAGCGCCATCGAGGCGCAGGGAGGTGTCGCATGAACGACATCGACGACAGGGAGCTCTTCACCGGGCTTCGCGGCATGTGGGAGCGGCGCGACCCGGTGCCCGCGGGACTGGTCGACGACGTGCTGGTCGCGCTCGCGGCTCTCGACCTCGCCGCGGAGTACGAGCTGCTCACCCTGGTGAGCGACTCCGTGCACCGGCAGGGCGCCAGGGCCGAAACGGGGGCGCGCGTGCTCGAGTTCGCGCACAGCTCGGTCTCGGTGATGCTGCGGGTGAGCGAGCTGGATGACGGCACCCTCCGCATCGACGGCTGGACCGCTCCCGCCCGCCCCGGATCCGTGCGGTTCGAGCGCGAGGCGGGCGAGGCATCCGCCCCGGTCGCCGCCGACGGCCGCTTCGAATTCTCGGGCCTGCGCCCGGGCGCCACACGACTCACGCTGGTGCCGGACGACGGCGCCGGCTTCACCACCGACAGCTTCACACTCTGAGGGAGACCTGATGGCACGCACGGATCGCAAGGGAGCGGACCCGCTCGACTGGCGCGCACGCTACGAGCGGGAGCGCCCCCGCGGTTCGTCGCTCGAGGTGCCCGCCCCGAAGAAGGGCGAGACGCCCGTGTACCCGACCGCCTACGTGACCGATCGGCTGCTCGTGTCGACGCTCGGTGACCTCGAGCGGGCACGCGACCTGCTCGGTGAGGCGGCGCGCGAGCACGGCTGGCGGTTGGAGGTGGACGAGACGTTCCGCGAGCTACGACTGGAGCCGCGACCCGGCGAGCTCGAGGACCGGCGGCGGCGTCATCCGTGGGCCACCGGCCCGCTCGGCCTGGTGCGGTTCGTGATCGTCGCCGAACGCGGCGCGCAGACCCCCGACGCCTGGGTGGTGCTGCAGGATGCCCGCGCCCGGGCCACCGAGCAGGGCCTCGAGCTGCGCGGGGTCGGCCTCGACCACATCATGACCATCGACGGCGGCTTCACCTCGAGCCCGTACCACTCGACGCCCTACCACTCCACTCCCTACCATTCGACGCCCTATCACTCGACGGCCGGCTTCGACCCGTCGAGCGGCGCGACCCCGATGGACGCCTACCTGTTCCAGGGCTCCGGCGGCCGCCAGCCGATCGCCGTGGTGCTGCCGCAGCCCGTGCGTGTCGAGCAGGAGAACCCCGTGATCGTCGGCACCCTCGACACCGGCATGGGCGGGCATCCGTGGCTCGCGGGCCTCGCGCCCGCCGCCGTCGGCCTTCCGGCGATCGGGCGCGTTGACGACTCGGACGACCCGGAGCTGCACCCCGACCTGGTCGGGCCGCTCGACGGGATGACCGACGTGCTGAGCGGGCACGGCACGTTCATCGCGGGGCTGATCCACCAGACCGCGCCGGACGCCGACATCATGCCGTGGCGCGTGGTCGGGCCCGACGGCACGATCGACGAGTCCGAGGTGTCGGCCGCGCTCGCCGCGATCGTGGACATCGTTGAGCGGGCCGTCGACGCGCCCGGCTCGAACGGAAGCCTGCCGCTGGACGTGCTCTCGCTGTCGATGGGCTACTACCACGAGACCCCGGAGGACTACCTCATCGACGTCACCCTCGCGGAGCTGCTGTTGAGGCTGCGCCGGGCCGGCACCGTCGTGGTCTGCTCGGCGGGCAACGACGGCACCAGCCGGCCGATGTTCCCGGCCGCCTTCGGCCCGTGGGACTCGACGCCCGACTCCGACGTGCCCTGGGTGGACCAGTCGGATGCCGCCCCGCTCATCTCCGTCGGCGCGCGCAACCCCAACGGCTCGACCGCCCTCTTCAGCAACACCGGCGCGTGGGTGCAGTGCTACGCGGAGGGCGCGTCGGTGGTGAGCACCGCGCCGGCCAGCCCCGGCGGGTCTCAGCCGATCGCCCGCACCATCGCCTACTCCCGCACCCGCGAGACGATCGACCCGGACGACTACAGCTCGGGGTTCGCGGTGTGGAGCGGGACATCCTTCGCCGCCCCGGTGATCGCCGGCCGCGTCGCTGCCGCGATCGGCCTCGCGGGCGGCACGCCGACCTCCGCCGAGGACCGCGTGAAGCGCGCGATCTCGGCCGCAGCGGGGGTGGTCGCGGACGCCACCTGACGCGATACTTGGTGGGTGCTGTCGGCCGGGACGCTGTACAAGCGCGGTGTCGACCTCGGCAACGCGGGGCGCCACGCTGCCGCGCGCCGAGAGCTGACCGCGGCGCTCGCGCGGGATCCCGATCCGGACCTGGCCGCCCTCATCGCCGGCGTGCTCGCCTACCTCGAGGCCGAGACGGGCGACCCCGATGCCGGCATCGAGCGGTGCCGCGCCGCGCTCGCCGACGCGCGCATCGGCGCGCACAGCCGGGCGTTCCTCGCCGGCCAGCTGGGGCTGATCGAGCTGAGGCGCGGCAACTCCGAAGCGGCGATGAAGCACCTGTCGACCGCGATCGCGCGCCTCGACGACGACCCGGCACGGCAGGGTCGCGCCCTGCTCAACCGCGGGCTGGTGCACCTCGACCGCAGCGAGCTCGCGCAGGCCCAGCGTGACTTCGCGCGCGCGGCGGAGGCCTACGAGCGCAGCGGCGAGCCGGTCGAGCAGGCCAAGGCGCTGAACAACCAGGGCTACGCGGCCATGCTGGCCGGCGACCTCGTCACGGCCGTGCGGGCCATGGATGCCTCCCGCCCCGTGCTCGCCGCCCTCTCGCCGGTCGCGGCGGCCGTCGGCGACTCGGACCGCGCCGAGCTCATGCTCTCCGCCGGCATGACGACCGAGGCGGTGCGGCTGCTCCGCGAGGTCGCCCGCATCTACGGATCCCGCCGCCTGCGCCAGGCGCAGGCCGAGACCGAGCTCGTGCTCGCGCGGGCCCTGGCGCAGGAGTCCTCGCTCGAGGCCGCCGCGATCGCGCGCCGCGCCGCGCGCCGGTTCCGCACGCGGGGCAGCGAGTCGTGGGCGGTGCGGGCGGATGCCGC
>JAODAU010000421.1 GCA_025463615.1 Microbacteriaceae bacterium
AGCGGGTGCGGGTGGGCAGCGCCGGCGGCCCGGAGGCCGCCGCGCGGGCGGCCCGGTATGCGGCGCTCGACCGGGCCGCGGCCGAGACCGGTGCATTCGCGATCCTGCTCGGCCACACCCTCGACGACCAGGCGGAGACGGTGCTGCTCGGGCTGGCGCGCGGGAGCGGCTCGGGGAGCCTGAAGGGCATGGCGCGGGCGAGCGGGCTGTTCCTGCGGCCGCTGCTCGACATCCGTCGCTCGACCACGGTGCAGGCGTGCACCGACCTCGGGCTCGAGCCGTGGCTCGACCCGCAGAACGCGGACGCGCGGTTCAGCAGGGTGCGGGTGCGCGAGACGGTGCTGCCGCTGCTGGAGCGCGAGCTCGGCCCGGGGGTCGCGGAGGCGCTGGCCCGCACGGCGACCGCACTGCGCGAGGACGCCGAGGCGCTCGACGGGTTCGCCGAGGAGCAGCTCGAGGAGCTGGCCGAGCACGCGGAGGCGGGCATCTCGCTGCCGGTGTCCGCCCTGGCCGCGAACCCGCCGGCGCTGCGGCAGCGGATCATCCGCGCGACGGTGCTCGCCGAGTTCGGGGAGAGCCTGAGCCGCGCCCAGACCCTCGAGGTGGCGCGGCTGGTGACCGACTGGCACGGGCAGGCGCCGCTCGACCTGCCGGGCATTAAAGTGGAACGTCTGGGCGGCCTGCTCATCTTCTCGAATCGGGAGCACTGACCATGGATTACAGCGACATCGCCGGCGACCTCACCGAGGTGCTGCTCACCGAGCAGCAGATCCACGACAAGATCGAGGAGCTCGCGCGGCGCATCGAGACGGACTACGCGGGGCGCAACATCCTGCTGGTCGGCGTGCTCAAGGGCGCGGTGATGGTGATGGCCGACCTCGCGCGCGCGCTCAAGATGCCGCTGGAGATGGACTGGATGGCCGTGTCGTCGTACGGCTCCGGCACCCAGTCGTCCGGCGTCGTGCGCATCCTCAAGGACCTCGACACCGACCTGCACGGCCGCAACGTGCTCATCGTGGAGGACATCATCGACTCCGGGCTCACCCTGTCGTGGCTGCGAGCGAACCTCGAGAGCCGCGGCGCGGAGTCCGTGGAGATCTGCGCCCTGCTGCGCAAGCCGGAGGCCGCGAAGGTGCATGTCGACGTCAAGTACGAGGGCTTCAGCATCCCCAACGCGTTCGTCGTCGGGTACGGCCTGGACTTCGCGGAGAAGTACCGCAACTTCCGCGACATCGGGGTGCTCGCGCCGCATGTCTATGCCTAGAAAAGTACGTATTACGCCTACGGCAAACACGCAGCAGCCATCCAGCGCCGGGCAGGTAGCCTAGCAACACATTCTTCGGCAGAAAGGTGCCGGGCCTCTCCGCCCGCAACACTATGGATCTCAAGCGTTTTCTCCGCGGCCCGCTCATCTGGATTGCCATCGCGGTCGTCATCGTCGCCATCGGGTTCAGCCTGCTGAGTGGATCGGGTTTCAAGGAGATCACGACCAAGGACGGCCTGCAGCTCCTCAAAGACGACAAGGTGGCCTCGGCCAAGATCGTCGACAGCGAGCAGCGCGTCGACCTCGTGCTCACGGATGCCGCGGGCGGCGCCAAGGAGCAGTTCTACTACGCGGCCCCGCGCGGCGCCGAGATCGTCAAGGCCGTCACCGACGCCAACCCGTCGAGCTTCGACGACCAGGTCGACAAGGGCAACTGGTTCACCTCGCTGCTGAGCCTGCTCGTTCCGTTCCTGCTGATCGCGGTCGTGTTCTGGTTCATCCTCTCCAACATGCAGGGCGGCGGCTCCAAGGTCATGCAGTTCGGCAAGTCGAAGGCCAAGCTGGTGAGCAAGGAGAGCCCGAAGGTCACGTTCGCGGATGTCGCGGGGGCCGACGAGGCGATCGAGGAGCTCGAGGAGATCAAGGACTTCCTCAAGGAGCCGGCCAAGTTCCAGGCGGTCGGCGCCCGCATCCCGAAGGGCGTGCTGCTGTACGGCCCTCCCGGAACCGGCAAGACCCTGCTGGCCCGCGCCGTCGCGGGTGAAGCGAACGTGCCGTTCTACTCGATCTCCGGATCGGACTTCGTGGAGATGTTCGTGGGCGTCGGCGCGAGCCGCGTGCGCGACCTGTTCGCGCAGGCCAAGGAGAACTCGCCGGCCATCATCTTCGTCGACGAGATCGACGCCGTCGGGCGCCACCGCGGCTCCGGCATGGGCGGCGGCCACGACGAGCGCGAGCAGACCCTCAACCAGCTGCTGGTAGAGATGGACGGCTTCGACGTCAAGACGAACGTCATCCTGATCGCCGCGACCAACCGCCCCGACATCCTCGACCCCGCGCTGCTGCGCCCGGGCCGCTTCGACCGCCAGATCGGCGTCGACGCCCCCGACATGCTCGGCCGCAAGAAGATCCTCGAGGTGCACGGCAAGGGCAAGCCGCTCGCCGCGAGCGTCGACCTCGAGGTGCTCGCCCGCAAGACGCCCGGGTTCACCGGCGCCGACCTGGCCAACGTGCTCAACGAGGCCGCGCTGCTCACCGCGCGCTCCAACGCCCAGCTCATCGACAACCGCGCCCTCGACGAGGCCGTGGATCGGGTCATGGCGGGCCCGCAGCGCCGCACCCGCGTGATGCGCGACCAGGAGAAGCTGATCACCGCGTACCACGAGGGCGGCCACGCTCTCGTCGCCACCGCGATGAACAACACCGACCCGGTGACCAAGATCACGATCCTGCCGCGCGGCCGTGCCCTCGGCTACACGATGGTGATGCCGGTGGAGGACCGCTACTCGGTCAGCCGCAACGAGCTGCTCGACCAGCTGGCTTACGCCATGGGCGGCCGCGTCGCCGAGGAGGTCGTGTTCCACGACCCGACCACCGGCGCCTCGAACGACATCGAGAAGGCGACATCCACCGCCCGCAAGATGGTCACCGAGTTCGGCATGAGCGCCACCGTCGGTTCGGTGACGCTCGGATCGGGTTCGTGCGAGATGTGGCTCGGCCGCGACATGGGCAGCCAGCGCGACTACTCGGAGCGCGTCTCCGAGCAGGTCGCCGACGAGGTGCGCGCGCTGCTCGAGAACGCGCACGACGAGGCCTGGCAGGTGCTCAACGA
>JAODAU010000040.1 GCA_025463615.1 Microbacteriaceae bacterium
TCACGCCGGCCGGCCCCGGCATCGCTAACCTGGCGGACCCGGCCTGGATCACGGCCACCGCGGCGGCCACCGGCATCCCGGCCCGCGCCCTGCAGGCCTACGCGGGGGCGGCGATCGCCAACGCGACCCAGCAGCCCGGATGCGACATCGGCTGGAACCTGCTGGCCGGCGTCGGCGAGGTCGAGTCGCGCCACGGCACGATCTTCGGGGGCGCGCTGAACGCGGCGGGGGATGCGGTGCCACCGATCTTCGGGGTGACGCTGGACGGGACATCCACGGCCCACGTTCCCGACTCGGACGGCGGCGCCATCGACGGCGACGCGACCGGCGATCGCGCGGTCGGGCCGATGCAGCTCATCCCGGAGGCCTGGCGCAACTGGCATGTCGACGGCAACGCCGACGGCGTGGAGAACCCGCAGAACATCGACGACTCGGTGCTCGCAGCGGCGCACTACCTGTGCCGCGCGGCCGGATCCGTCTCCACCGAGGCGGGCTGGCGCAAGGCCGTGCTCGCCTACAACAGCTCGAACCAGTACGTGGCGGATGTCGCCCGCTACGCCACCGGCTACGCGGAGGACGCGGGGCGCGGGTGAGTGCTGCGCCGCCCTGCACGAAGCCTCCCTGCACGAAGTCTCCCTGCACGAAATGAAGGGCGGCGTGTGACGGATGGGGCGGATGTACGCGTTTTCGCAACATCCGTCACACACGGCCCTTCATTTCGTGCGGGTCAGGAGGTGGTGTCGATGTCGCCCAACGGGAGGGGCGGATGCTCGCGCCGACGGACACCTTCGGCAACACGCCGATCGGCTGCGGCCTGGTGCGGCGTGTCATCTCGTGCTTCCGTCACCAGACGCACCGCCGGGTGCGACCTAGCCGAGCGAGTCGTGCAGCGCGGGATGCCTGCACGAAATGAAGGGCGGCGTGTGACGGATGGGGCGGATGTACGCGTTTTCGCAACATCCGTCACATCCGGCCCTTCATTTCGTGCAGAGGAAGCGCATTTCGTGCGGAGGGAACGCATTTTGTGCAGAGGGTACCCGGCGGGCGCCGATCGGGATTGAGTGTGGTCTGGGGGGTCAGGCGGGGGCGGAGGTGCTCGTGCGGACGACGAGCTCGTAGGGGAGCGCGGTGTCGAGCGGGCCGCGTCCTGCGGTGCTGGGGTGCAGCTCCTCCATGAGGATCTCGACCGCGAGCTGGCCCTGTCGCCCCGGGAACTGCGCCACCGTGGTGAGCCCGAAGAAGTCGCTGAGCTCGTAGTCGTCGATGCCGATGATGGAGACGTCCCGCGGCACGTCCAGGCCGAACTCGCGGGCCGCGAGGATGGCGCCGATCGCCATCTCGTCGGATGCCGCGAAGATCGCCGTCGGCCTCCGCGCGGGCGCGAGCAGCTCCTGCGCCGCGCGGTAGCCGCCGGCGATGGTGAAGTCGGCCTCGCGCTGCAGCGACGGATCGACGGGGATGCCGGCATCCGCGAGCGCGTTCTCGTAGCCGACCCGCCGGTTGCTGGGCAGGTTGAAGTCGCGCTCGTAGTGGCGGTTGGCGCCGATGTGCGCGATCGAGCGGTGGCCGAGCGAGACCAGGTGCGCGGTGGCGAGGCGGGCGAGGCCGACGTCGTCGATGCTGAGGGTGCGCACCCCGTTGAGCGGGCCGCCGACGCCGACGATGGGCTTGCCCAGCCCGATGAGGCCGGCGAGTTCGGTGTCGGTGAGTTCGAGGGAGACGGTGATGACGGCATCCACCCGTTTGCGCAGCAGGAAGTGCTCGAACACGCTGCGGCGTTCGTCGCTGCCGCCGCCGAGGTTGTAGAGGGTGAGGTCGTAGCCGTTGGCGAGCAGCGCGCGCTCGGCGCCCTCGATCACGGTGCTGTAGAACCACTTGTTGAGGTGGGGGATGACGACGCCCACGTTCTTGGTTCGCCCGGTGGCGAGGCTCGAAGCGTTGGAGCTCACGACGTAGCCGAGTTCGTCGGCGGCGGCCTTCACGCGGTCGCGGGTGGACTCGGAGACGTGGCCGTTGCCGCTGAGTGCCCGGGAGACCGTGGCGGTGGAGACCCCGGCGAGATCCGCGACCTCCTGGATGCCCGCCATCTGACTCCCTTGCCTGTACGTAGAACAGGGTGAATCCTACCGGCCCGCGTTCGAACGGCCCCGACCGGTGCGCTATTCTTGTCGAGCGCGTTCGCGGCCCCGGCCGGGAACAGTGTGACTGGCAAGTTACCCAAGCGGCCAAAGGGAGCTGACTGTAAATCAGCCGTTTTCAACTTCGGGGGTTCGAATCCCTCACTTGCCACCACGGAGAAACGCCCCCGCACAGCGGGGGCGTTTCTGCGTGTGTGGCAAGTGGAGGACGAGAAGCCTCTCGTGGGCCCACGCCGCGCAGTCCGGACGATTCGCAGAATCGGCCGGCGGCACGGTGGGGAGTCGAATCCCCTGCCTGCCACTCGCAGCGAAGGCCCCAATGGGGCCTTCGCTCACTGCGAAGCGAAGCGAGCCCCGAGCTGATTGCGAACTGCGACGCGAAGCGAGCCGGTAGCAACGCCGCGCCCGTAACCGCACAGTGACCGCGAAGCGAGCCCCGAACCTCCCCGGCGTACACTCCCCGCCATGCCCGAAGAACTCCCGCCCCCGAAGCGCCCGTGGTGGGTTCTGGGTGTCGGTCTCGGATCATCCATCTTCACGCTCGCCGCTGTCGGCCTGCTCGAACCGTTCTGGATCAGTCAGCAAATCGAAAACCCGAGCGTCGTCCACGCTGCCCTCGCCGTCATCTACGGAACGCTGGCGCTGCTCGCCGTCGTCAGCGTCGTGTACTGGGCCCGCCGCCCGAAACCACGGCCGGCATCCGCCGATCGCTGGCACGAGGAGTAGAGCTCACCAGGAGCGGATGACGCCCGCCTTCGGCCCTGTCACCAGCGTGGCCGCCGGCACATCATCCGCCACGATCGCGCCGGCCGCGATCACCGCGTCCGCCCCGATGCTCACGCCGGGCAGGATCGTCGCGCCGGCGCCGATCCACACGTTCTCGCCGACGTCGATCGCGCCGCCGGTGAGGTAGAGGCGCCGGTCGCCCGGATCCACGGGGTGGCCGACCGTGATGAACGTGACCTTGGGCGCGATCATCGTGCGGTGCCCCAGCCGGATGCCGGCGTAGTCCAGAAAAGTGCAGCCCTGGTTGATGAAGACGCGGCCCCCGAACTCGATGTTCGGCCCGTTGTCCGTGTAGAAGGGCGGGTAGATCGTCACCTGCTCGGGCAGCGGCCGGCCGAGGATCTGCTCGAAGAGCTCCGCCTTGCCCGCCTCGTCGTCGAACGGCAATGAATTGAGCCGCGAGGTGAGCGCGGTGACCGCCAGCACCCGCTCGTTCATGGCCGTGAACTCGGGGCTGCGGATGGGCATGAGGCGTTCACTGGGCATCCACCGATCCTCCTCCCACGTCCCCCAACTCGCCGACTTCCGCACCCGCGTGCCGTGACGATACGGTGAAACCCACGCCACGACGGGACGGAGCCCCACCATGACGGATCTCGAGCACGACAACGCCTGGCGCAGGTTCTGGAACCGTGGCGGATTCTGGCGGGCGCTGCTCGCCGCCGTGGTCTACCTTGCGCTGTACCTCGGATCGGGCCTCCTCATCGGCAGGCTGTTCGGCTCGCAGATCGACACCAAGAACATCCTCGCCACGGGCCCCAGCGTCTTCTTCGCGATCGCGCTGCCGGTGATCTTCGGATCGGTCATCCTGTCGATCTTCGCCCTCACGCTGGGCTGGTTCCGGCCGCTGTTCGCGCGGCAGCCGATCCGCGGCTCATGGTGGATGTGGATCGCGCCCGCGCTGGTGGCGGTCGCCATCCTGCTGCGCCTGTTCGGCATCGACTACGCGCGGTACTCGGTGTCGGCAGTGGTGCTGATGTTCGTGGCGGGCATCTTCGTGGGCTTCGCGGAGGAGTTCCTCACCCGCGGCCTCGCCGTGAAGATGCTGCGCGACTCGGGCAAGAGCGAGTGGGCGGTGATGGTGCTGTCGTCGCTCATCTTCGCGGTGCTGCACTCCACGAACGTCCTCTCGGGCCAGGCGCCGCTCACCGTGCTGATCACGGTCGGGTTCACGTTCGGGTTCGGCATCCTGATGTACCTCACGCTGCGGGTGTCGGGCTACCTGATCTGGCCGATCATCATCCACGCGCTCTACGACCCGACACAGTTCCTGTCGACCGGCGGCATCGACGTCGCGGCGACCGGAGCGCAGAGCCCGCTGCTCGTGCTGGCGGGGCCGGCGAACCTCGTCTTCGTCGTGTTCGCGATCATCGCGCTCATCTTCGTGCGCGGCCGGGTGCAGAAGACGGCTTGACGCGGATGCCACGGGGGCTACCGTCGCACACACAGAGCCGAAGGAGCAGCTGTGAGCGACCCCGTTCTTCCCCCGTCCATCCCGTCCCCGGATTCGCCCGCGCCGGATGACCCCGAGCGCAACCCGGAGCAGAGCCCGCAGCCCGCGCCGACCGACGACGTCTCGGTAGACCCGGACATGACGCAGAGCCCGGAGGCGGCGCCCGACGCGGAGTGATCGCGGGGGCGCTTCGAGAACCTCAGCGACCGGTCCCTGAGGCTCTCGAAGGGGCCCTTCAGTGGTCGCGCAGGAGTTCGATCAGCGCGGCCTTGGTCTTGCCGGAGTAGCCCGACATCCCGAGTTCCTTCGCGCGCTTGCGCAGTTCGGGCACCGTCCAGTCGTCGTACGAGCCGGACTCGCCGCCCTTCCGCGCCACCGACTTCGCGCCGCGCGCGGCCACCGCGTTGGAGATGCGCGCCGCCTTCTCCTTCGAGTCGCCCTCCCGCCGCAGGTCCTCGTAGAGCTTCGGGTCTTTCAGGCTGTTGTTGCGTGCTCCAGGCATTTTGCCCTCCCGTCTTCCGATGCTTCCGTCGTACCCCCGGTTACCTCGCCTGCCTAGACTTTGCGGGTGACCCCCACCCCGCACGACCTGCTCGAGCTCGCCCGCACGATCGCCCTGGAGGCGGCCGAACTGGCCCGCACCCGCCGGGCCGAGGGCGTGAGCGTGGCCGCGAGCAAATCGTCGGCCGTGGACATCGTCACGTTCGCCGACCGCGAGACCGAGGCCCTCATCCGTCGCCGCATCGCCGAGGCGCGACCGGATGACGGCTTCCTCGGCGAGGAGAGCGGCGCCGAGCGCGGCACCAGCGGCCTCACCTGGGTCGTGGACCCGATCGACGGCACCGTCAACTTCCTCTATGGCATCCCCCAGTACGCGGTGAGCATCGCCGTGGTGGAGGGGGAGCCGGATCCGGCCACCTGGACCGCCCTCGCAGGCGTCGTCGTGAACCCCGCGAGCCGCGAGCTGTTCACCGCGACGCGGGGTGGTGGCGCTTTCCTCGACGGTGACCCGATCCACGTCGCCGAGCCGGTGGAGCTCTCGCAGGCGCTCGTCGGCACCGGCTTCTCGTACCGCGCGGAGGTGCGGCAGCAGCAGGCCGACGTGCTTTCGGGGCTGATTGCCAGTGTGCGCGACATCCGCCGCCAGGGGTCTGCCGCGCTCGACCTCTGCGCCGTCGCGTGCGGCCGGCTGAACGCGCACTTCGAGCGCGAGCTCAACCCCTGGGATCACGCGGCGGGGGCGCTGATCGCGGTCGAAGCGGGGGCGTCCGTGACCGGTCTGGATGCCGCGACACCGAGCCGAACGCTCACGCTGGCGGCCGAGCCGGCGCTCGCCGAAACCCTGCGAAACCGGCTCCGCGAACTGGGTCATGCGTCCGAGTCCCTTGTCCATCAGTAGGGTTATGGCTTACCCTTTATTGATTCGTTACATTCCAAAGCATTGAACCGCCCGAAGAACGCCCGAATAGTCCTGACCGGATGCCCCGCCCCCAGCACTCAGGTCGACGAAGGAATCCAGTTGCACGTCTCCACCTCGCTTGCCACCGCATTGCGCCAGGCGACCCCGAATGAGGGCGCGTAGAGATGGCGTTCGACTGGAACCTGGACAACCAGGCCAACGAGGATTCGACCCCGGATTACCAGGGGTTCGAGCCGTTCGGCCTGACCCACAATCCGGTCGCCCCGGTCGCACCCGCCGTGCCGCCCACCTTCACCACGGCGGCCCCGTCGCGCCGTGAGCTGCGCATGGCCGCACTCCAGAAGCCGGCCCGCCGCAAGGACCGCAAGAAGGACCTCTCCGTTCCCCTGGCGCCGAGCCCGTGGGATGTCGCGGCCCCCGTCGCATCCGCACCGCGCGCATCCGTCGACCGCCCGTCCAACCGCCGCGTCGCCGGCCGCGGACCCGCGAAGCCGAAGAAGCCGTTCTCCCGCCGCGCCCTGCCGAAGGTGCTGAGCTTCGGCGCCATGGTCGGCGCCGCCGGCCTGCTGGTCGCCACGTCGCTCCCGGCCAACGCGTTCATGCCCGCCGCCGCGGATGCC
>JAODAU010000034.1 GCA_025463615.1 Microbacteriaceae bacterium
GGCCTGTCATCAGCGGCCGTCAAGAAGCTCGTCGAGTCGCAGATCCAGGGGCCGGACATCGGCTTCCTCGGCCAGTCGCGGGTCAACGTGCTGCAGCTCAACATCGCGCACGCGGCTCTGTCTTCTACAAGCGCGAAGTGCTGAGCCCGATGAAACGTGGGCGGCTCCGGGTGCTGCTCGGCGCCGCCCCCGGCGTGGGCAAGACCTACACGATGCTCGAGGAGGGCGCGCGGCTGCGCGACCAGGGCAAGGACGTGGTGGTCGCCGTCGTCGAGACGCACGAGCGCCAGGCGACCGCGGCCATGTTGGGCGACCTCGAGGTGGTGCCGCGGCGGGTGACCGAGCACCGCGGCATCCGCCTCGAGGAGCTGGACCTGGATGCCGTGGTCGCCCGCCACCCGGACATCGCCCTGGTCGACGAGCTCGCCCACACCAACGCCCCGGGCTCAGCCCACGAGAAGCGCTGGCAGGACGTGGAGGCGCTGCTGGATGCCGGCATCGACGTCATCTCCACGGTCAACGTGCAGCACATCGAGTCGCTCAGCGACGTGGTCGAGCAGATCACCGGGGCCCCGCAGCGCGAGACCGTGCCCGACCGCGTGCTGCGCGCCGCGGACCAGATCGAGGTCGTCGACCTCGCACCGCAGGCGCTGCAGGATCGCCTCGCCGAGGGGCACGTCTACCCGGCGGCGCGCATCGACGCGGCGCTCTCGAACTACTTCCGGCTCGGCAACCTCACCGCCCTGCGCGAGCTCGCCCTGCTCTGGCTGGCGGACGAGGTCGACAGCGCGCTCAAGACCTACCGCACCGAGCACGGCATCGACAGCAAGTGGGAGGCGCGCGAACGCGTGGTCGTCGCCCTCACCGGCGGCCCCGAGGGCGAGACGCTGATCAAGCGCGGCGCCCGCATCGCGGCCCGCTCGGCCGGCGGCGACCTGATCGTGGTGCACGTCACCAGCCAGGACGGCCTCGCCGAGGCACACCCGGGCGCGCTCTCGGCGCAGCGGGCGCTGGCCGAGAAGCTCGGCGGCACCTATCACCAGGTGATCGGCGACGACATCCCGCGCGCCCTCGTCGACTTCGCGAAGGGGGCCAACGCCACCCAGCTCGTCATCGGCGTGAGCCGGCGAAGCAGGCTGGCCGCCGCGCTGACCGGGCCCGGGATCGGGTCCACCGTCATCCGCGAGTCCGGGCCGATCGACGTGCACATCGTCAACCACGCGGCGGCCGGCAGCCGGTTCGCGCTGCCCCGGCTCGCCGGCGCGCTCAGCCTGCGGCGGCGCATCATCGGCCTCATCGTGGCGCTGGTCGCGGGGCCGCTTGTCACCCTGCTGCTGGTGGCGCTTCGCACCGACGACACGATCACGAGCGACGTGCTCGCCTTCCAGCTGCTCGTGGTGGTGGTCGCGCTCATCGGCGGGATCTGGCCGGCGCTGTTCGCCGCCGTGCTCTCGGGGCTCACCCTCGACTTCTTCTTCGTGGCGCCGCTGCACACGGTGACGATCGCGAAGCCGGCGCACATCCTGGCGCTCATTCTCTACATCATCAACGCGATGCTGGTCAGCTACGTGGTCGACCAGGCCGCGCGGCGGTCGCGCGCCGCGACCCGGGCCGGCGCCGAGTCCGAGCTGCTCGCCACCATCGCGGGCAGCGTGCTGCGTGGGCAGGACGCGCTCGACGCGCTCATCACCCGCACGCGCGAGTCGTTCCGGCTCAGCAGCGTGCGCGTGATCGCGGATGACGGGGTCGTGGTCTCCTCGGGCGAGTTCTCGGACTCCGACCACCTCACCGTGCTGCCGGTGGGGGAGCGGGGAACGCTGGAGCTCCGCGGGCCGGACCTCGCGGCATCCGAGCGGCGCCTGCTCTCGGTGATCGCCGTGCAGATCGACGCGGCCCTCGAACACAACGCGCTGGTGAAGACGGCCGGCGAGGTCGAGCCGCTGGCGCAGGCCGACCGCATGCGGAGCGCCCTGCTCGCCGCCGTCGGGCACGACCTGCGTCGCCCCCTCACCGCGGCGACGGCGGCGGTGACGGGGCTGCGGAGCCCGGATGTCGCGTGGTCCGACTCGGACCGCGACGAGCTCCTCGCCACCGCCCAGGAGAGCCTCGAGACCCTCGCCGAGCTCGTGACCGACCTGCTCGACGTGAGCAGGCTGCAGGCCGGCGCGCTCGCCGTGACCACCGAGCCGCTGCCGGTGCAGGACGTGGTGCTCGCCGCCCTCGACGAGCTGGGGCTCGGCCCCGCGGACGTCGAGCTCGGCATCGCGGACGACCTGCCCGAGGTGCGCGCAGACCACGCCCTGCTGCAGCGGGTGATCGTGAACCTGCTCGAGAACGCGCGGCGGTTCTCGAAGGTCGGCCAGCCCGTGCGCATCTCAGCGAGCACGTTCGGCGGCAGCGTGGAGATCCGCGTCGCCGACACCGGCCCCGGCGTGCCGCCCGACCGCCGCGACGACATCTTCGTGCCGTTCCAGCGGCTCGGCGACACCGACAACTCCACCGGGCTGGGGCTCGGCCTCGCCCTCTCGAAGGGCTTCGTCGAGGGGATGGGTGGCACCCTCCGCGCGGACGACACCCCCGGCGGCGGCCTCACCATGGTCATCGCGCTGCCGGTGGGGGAGCCGTGAAGATCCTCATCGCCGACGACGACCCGCAGATCACGCGCGCGCTGCGGATCACGCTCGGCGCGCGCGGCTACGACATCGTCACCGCGGCCGACGGGGTGGATGCACTCAACCAGGCGATCGCCCACCACCCCGACCTCGTGATGCTGGACCTCGGCATGCCGGCACTGAGCGGCATCGAGGTGATCGAGGGGCTGCGCGGCTGGAGCCAGGTGCCGATCCTCTTCGTCTCCGGGCGCACGGATGACGCGTACAAGGTAGCCGCCCTCGACGCCGGCGCCGACGACTACGTGACCAAGCCGTTCTCCGCCGACGAACTGCTCGCCCGGGTGCGCGCCCTCACCCGGCGCCTGCCCGCCGGCGACGGCGAGCCCGTGATCGCGTTCGGGGGCGTGAGCGTGGACCTCGCCGCCCGCGAGGTGACCCGATCCGACGCGTCCGGCACCCACCCGGTGCGGCTCACGCCCACCGAGTGGCGCATCCTGGAGCTGCTGCTGCAGAACCCGGATCGGCTCATCACCCGCGAGAACCTGCTCACCCACGTCTGGGGCCCGAGCCACACCCGCGACACCGGGTACCTGCGGCTGTATTTCGCGCAGCTGCGCAAGAAGCTCGAGCCCGTGCCATCGCGCCCCCGCTACCTCGTGACCGTGCTCGGCATGGGGTATCGGTTCGTGCCCGAGACGTCGGGGCATTAGCGATCCGTTAGGTTCCGCGGCGACGGCGTAGGGATGCCGTTAGCACCGGGCTCGGGCCGTTCGAAGGCGCGTAGACCGGAGTGATGAACAGATGGGGTTACTTCGAGGCGACGGCCCTGGGCCGCGGCGCCTGGCTGCGCGAGCGACTGACGCTGCTGCCGCCGGGCACGAGCGATTCGGAGCGTCGGACGCTGGCGTTCTTTCGCAACTGGTCGGTGATCGGCGCGGTCGGCGCGTTGCTCGTGATGATCCCGCTCGGCCTCGCGCTGCCCCCGCTCGTGGCCTTCGTGGCCGCGTTCGGCGTCTACGCGGCGGTGATCTGGCAGGGTGCGCGGATGACGCGGCGCCTGCGCTCCGCCCTGGTGCGCCTCGTCGTCATCACCGTGCCGCTCAGCGCGGGAGTGCGCTCGTACGGCAACGTCGCGAGCCTCCGCGCCTCGATCGCCGCGCTCGCCGACCTGGACTCGCGCCGCGCCGCGCTCACCGAGCCCCAGTACGAGGCCGAGTGGGGCGCGATCTACTGGGAGCTGTACTCGCACCGAGAGGCCCTCGGCCTCGAGGTGCAGCAGGGCGTGCTGGACTCCGAGCGGCGCTAGCGGGGCTGCGCGGTGCGCTGCCGCCAGTCGCGCACCGTCGATACGACGTACACGACCGCGATGACCACGGAGGCCACCACCCACACCCAGCTCCCCGGTCGAACTGCCGCGGCATCCGTGAGCGCCGGGTTCACGACGGGCGTCGTGAGCACCATCACGATCAGCGCGCCGGAGCTCACCAGGCCGAGGAGGCTGCCCGCGATGGCGGTGCCGACCGTCCACCGGCGCAGCCGGAACACCACGAACGCGAGCACCACCGACAGGGCCAGCAGCACGAAGAACACGGGGACCCAGAGGGTCCACAGCCCGGGGTCGAGCACCGACACGGTGTCACCGGCCGAGTTCTTCACGACCGGCGAGAAGCGGTCGAACACGAGCAGCGCGGCCACGATGAGGGCCCCGATCACCTGGGTGAGGAACTCGCCCCACGCCGACGAGCCCAGGTGCGTCTCGGGCTCGGGAGGCAGCTGCTCGACCGTCCAGCGGAACGCGGATCGGGTCTCCTCACCCTTGGCGCCCTGCCCGGAGAACCGCTCCGCGAGCACGAACAGCAGCGTGATCGTGAAGGCGATGTAGATCGCCACCTGCACGCCGAGCCCGATGGGCCCGAAGATCGACGCGGAGACGCCCTTGCCCTGGGCCGCCGAGACCACGACGCCGACCAGCACGACGCACGGCAGCACCGTCCAGCCGAGCAGCCGCAGCGTGCGCACGTAGTTCGGGTAGAACTCCGGGCCGATGAGGGTGAGCGGGCGGTTCGTGTATCCGGCGGCGAGGCGGTAGGGGTCCCCGAGCGCCTCCAGGGCCGCGTGTTCTGCGTCGGCCTCGGGCGCGCCCTGGTCGACCCGGGCATCCACGTCGTCGGCGATCGCGGCGCGCAGCTCGCGCTCGATCTCGGGGCGCTGCCTCTCGGGGATGCGGCGGAGCGTCGCCGCGACGTAACGGTCGACGAGCGAACCGGTCATTGCCCTTCTCCATTCGATTCGGTTGGTGTGTCGGTCAGCGCGCCGAGCGCGCCGTCGATGGCGGCCCACTCGGCTCGCAGCTGCGCGGCGATGCGGATGCCGGCCGCGCTGGTCTTGTAGAACTTGCGCGGGCGGGCCTCGGTAGTGTCCCACTCGCTGGTCAGGAGCCCCTGCGCTTCGAGCCGCCGGAGCAGCGGATACAGCGTGTTGGCGGCCACGGGGAACCCGGCGCGCTCGAGCGCGTCCAGCAGCCCGTACCCGTACCCGGGTCGCTCGAGCGCCACGAGGCTGGCCAGCACGACGGATCCCCGCCGCAGCTCCTGCCGCATCGAGTCGAGCAGCTCGTCGTCATCCATGCGTCACACGATACTGTGCGCCACACACTATCGTCAACCCCACACCGAAGTGCGCCGCGCGCGCCCGCGTCGCGCGCCGGTCACCTTGTCGTGAGGTCTCGACGAGCTCGACCCGCCACTGCGGGGGCGCTTCGAGAGCCTCAGCGACCAATGACCGGCCGAGCAGGTCGGGGTCTTCGCCTCGAGAGACTGGCTGGGTCTGGCAAGCGACGCATCGCAGATGCGCCGCCGGAAGTCTCTCGAGGCGAAGACCCCGACCTGATTGGCCACCACGAGGTGGCCCCTTCGAGAGCCTCAGGGACCGGTACTGACGTACTCCGCGAGGTACTGCCCCGTGAGCGTCGACCGCGCCGCGACGAGGTCACCGGGCGTCCCCGCGAACACGACGCGCCCCCCGTCATGCCCCGCGCCCGGCCCGAGGTCGATGATCCAGTCGGCGGGCGCCCTGACCGCCTGGTGGTGCGCCACCACGATCACCGACTTCCCCGAGTCGACGAGCCGGTCGAGCAGCCCGAGCAGGTTCGCGACATCCGCGAGGTGCAGCCCGGTGGTGGGCTCGTCGAGCACGTACACGCCGCCCTTCTCCGCGAGGTGGGTCGCCAGCTTGAGCCGCTGCCGTTCGCCGCCGGAGAGCGTGGTGAGCGGCTGGCCGATGGTGAGGTAGCCGAGGCCGACATCCGCGAGCCGGGCCAGGATGACGTGCGCGGGCGGCGTGCGCGCGTCGCCGTCGGCGAAGAACCGCTCGGCCTCAGTGACGGACATCGCCAGCACCTCGCTGATGTCGCGCCCGCCCAGGTGGTAGTCGAGCACGGACGCCTTGAACCGCCTGCCCTCGCAGACGTCGCAGACGGTCTCGACCGTCGCCATGATGCCGAGGTCGGTGTAGATCACGCCGGCGCCGTTGCAGGTGGGGCACGCGCCCTCCGAGTTGGCGCTGAACAGGGCCGGCTTCACCCCGTTCGCCTTGGCGAAGGCGGTGCGGATCGGGTCGAGCAGGCCCGTGTACGTCGCAGGGTTGCTGCGCCGCGACCCGCGGATCGCCGCCTGGTCGATCGACACCACGTCGTCGCCGCGCAGCGACCCGTGCACCAGCGAGCTCTTGCCGGAGCCGGCCACGCCGGTGACGACGACGAGCACGCCGAGGGGGATGTCGACATCCACCTCCTGCAGGTTGTGCGAGGTGGCGCCGCGGATGGGGAGGGTTCCGGTGGGAGCGCGCACGGCATCCTTTACGGCGGCTCGGTAGTCGAGGTGACGGCCGGTGAGGGTGTCGCTGGCGCGCAGGCCCTCGATGGTGCCCTCGAACGTGATGGTGCCGCCGGCCGACCCGGCGCCCGGGCCGAGGTCGACCACGTGGTCGGCGATGGCGATCATCTCGGGCTTGTGCTCAACCACGAGCACGGTGTTGCCCTTGTCGCGCAGCCGCTTGAGCAGCACGTTCATGCGCTGGATGTCGTGCGGGTGCAGCCCCACGGTCGGCTCGTCGAACACGTAGGTGACGTCGGTGAGCGACGACCCGAGGTGCCGGATCATCTTGGTGCGCTGCGCCTCACCGCCGGAGAGCGTGCCCGACGGCCGGTCGAGCGAGAGATAGCCCAGCCCGATCTCCCCGAACGAGGCCAGCGTGTGCGAGAGCGCCGCGAGCAGCGGCGCCACCGACGGCTCGTCGAGCCCACGAACCCATTCGGCCAGGTCGCTGATCTGCATCGAGCAAGCGTCGGCGATGTTGAGCTTCCTGATCTTCGACGAGCGGGCCGCTTCACTGAGCCGGGT
>JAODAU010000099.1 GCA_025463615.1 Microbacteriaceae bacterium
CTAGGCGGAATACGCTCGACCCAGCGGGCGTTGCAGATCCATGCAAACGCATTGACTTGAGGAGAACCGCATGGCACTCGAACTCGGACTCGACACCTTCGGTGACGTGACGAACGGACCCGACGGCGAGCCGCTGCCGCACGCACAGGTGCTGCGCAACGTCGTCGCCGAGGGCGTGCTGGCCGAACAGGTCGGGCTCGACTTCTTCGGTGTCGGCGAGCACCACCGCGCCGACTTCGCCGTCTCCGCGCCCGAGGTCGTGCTTGCCGCGATCGCCGGGCAGACCGAGCGCATCCACCTCGGTTCCGCGGTGACCGTGCTGTCGTCGGATGACCCGATCCGCGTGTTCCAGCGCTTCTCCGAGCTCGACGCGGTCTCGAGCGGTCGCGCCGAGGTGATCCTGGGCCGTGGCTCGTTCACCGAGTCGTTCCCGCTCTTCGGCCTCGACCTCGCCGACTACGAGAAGCTGTTCGAGGAGAAGCTCGAGCTGTTCGCGGCCGTGCGCGAGCAGACGCCGGTCAACTGGACCGGCACCGTGCGCCCGCCGGTCGTCGACAAGCTCGTGTACCCGCCGATCGAGAACGGCCTGCTCAAGACGTGGATCGGCGTGGGCGGCAGCCCCGAGTCCGTCGTGCGCACCGCACGCTACGGCTTCGCGCTCACCCTCGCCATCATCGGCGGCCAGCCCGAGCGCTTCGCGCCCTACGTGGATCTGTTCCACCGCGCGCTCGCCCAGTACGAGCAGCCGATGCAGCCCGTGGGCGTGCACTCCCCCGGCCACGTCGCCGACACCGACGAGCAGGCCCGCGAGGAACTCTGGCCGCACTACTTCACCATCATCTCCAGGATCGGGCGCGAGCGCGGCTGGCCGCCGCCCACCCGCGAGTCGTTCGAGCACGAGGCGGACACCGGATCGATGTACGTCGGCTCGCCCGAGACGGTCGCGACCAAGATCGCGAACACCGCCAAGTCGCTGGGCCTCGCCCGCTTCGACCTCAAGTACTCGAGCGGTCCGCTCGCCCACGAGAAGATGATGCGGAGCATCGAGCTCTACGGCACCGAGGTCGCGCCGCGCGTGCGGGAACTGCTCGGGGAGTAGTCGCTGGACGTTTGCTGGACAGCGGGAATGGCATCCACGGCCATCGCGTTGTATTACACATGAGCAGGATCATCGAAGAAATCGAAGACGAGCGCGGCAATGTGCTGCGTTACCGTCGTCACGCCAACGGACGCGGAATGGTCGCTGTCGGCGCGCTCGCCGACGAGACTGCCTTCATCGCGCCCAACGCCTACGTGGAGTCGCGCGCCCAGGTCGGGCAGCGCGCGCGCATCGGGGCCGGCAGCTGGATCCAGAACGAGGCCATCGTGGGCCCCTCCGCCGTGCTCGGCAGCAACGTGAGCGTCGGGGTCGGCGCCAGCATCGGTGTCGGCGCGCACGTGGGCAGCTACGCCAAGATCGGCGACGGCGCCACCATCGGTGACGGTGCCCGGGTCAACGGCGACGCGCAGGTTCCCGCGGGCGCCCGCATCCCCGGCCGCAGCGGCCTGGCCAAGGCCGCCTAGCGGTTCAGGGGCCCTAGAGCCCCAGCGCGATCAGCACCGCGGTCGACGCGCAGACGAGGAACAGCACGAGGTCGATCGTGACGCCGCTCGCGAGGCCGCGGGTGTTGCCCCACAGCCGGGACGCCCGGATGCGCGCCACGGCCGCGCCGATCATGAACAGGGCGAGGCCGGATGCCGCGGCCACCCCGATCGGACGCACCCAGATGCCCGCGACCAGCCCCACCGCGCCCAGCCACTCCAGCGACCCCGTGATGCGCCAGAACAGCGGCGAGACGCGGATGGCCTTCTGCTGCTTCCGCGCGTAGGCGAGCCCAAGCACCTTGCCGGCGCCCGTGCCGACGTAGAGCACCGCCAGCACGATCGACGCGATGACGTGGATCACGCGCGGGGCTTACAGGCCGCTGTATGCGTGCAGCCCGTGGAAGAACAGGTTCACGATCGTGAAGTTGAACATCACGGCCGCGAAGCCGACGATCGCGAGGGTGGCCGAGCGTGAGCCGCGCCATCCCTTCGTCGCGCGCGCGTGGATGTAGCCGGCGAAGATCGTCCAGATGATGAAGGTCCAGACCTCCTTCGTGTCCCAGCCCCAGTAGCGGCCCCAGGCGTGCTCGGCCCAGATGGCGCCGGCGATGAGGGTGAAGGTCCAGAAGACGAAGCCGACCACGATCACGCGGTATGCCAGCGTCTCGAGCTTGACCGCGTTCGGGAACGTGTCGAGGAACTTCAGCGACGGCAGCCTGCCCGCCTCGCGCCGCGCCTGGATCAGCTGCACGATCGAGAGGCCGGCGCCGATGGCGAAGAACGCGGTGCCGAGCGTCGCCACGAAGACGTGGATGATCAGCCAGTACGACTGCAGGGCCGGCGGCAGCGGCACGACGGGCACGTAGAAGCCGACGGTGCCGAAGCCCAGGATGATGAGCGCGAAGCCGGTGATGAACGCCCCGAGGAACTTCAGGTTCTGCCAGATCTGCACGAAGATGAAGACGCCCACGATGATGGCGGATGCCGTGAGCGTGAACTCGAACATGTTGGCCCACGGCACGCGCTGCGCCGCGATGCCGCGCGCGATCGTGCCGCCGACGTGCAGGATCCAGCCCAGGATCGTGAGCGCGTAGGCCACCCGCTCGAAGCGGCTCGCCTTGCGCGTCTCCCTGGGCGGCGCCGTCGGGCGCTCCAGCACGGCCGTGCCGCCGACCTGCCTGGCCGTCGCCACCGTGGCGGTCGCCGCCGCCTTCACGGCCGGAGCCGCGGCGGATCGCGCCGCGAGGTCGAGCGTGAACGCGATGAAGGCGAAGAGGTACACCGCCATCGCGGAGTAGATCAGCACCAGGGAGTAGGAGGCGAGCGTCGCAGTCGTCACTCGGTCAGCCTAAGCCCGAGCGCCTGCGAGTGTCGCTGTGCAAGGTCTGTGACCGCCGCCTCGAGACCCGGGTCCTCACCGCGGGCGAGGCCGGCGTACTCGAGGCGCAGGCGGCCGTCGCCGAGCTCGATGGCCTTCACCCACATCCGTCGGCGCGGGATGAACAGCGAGGTCAGCAGCCCGGCGACCACCAGGATCGCGAACACGAGCACCCAGCCCTGGGTCGGGTCACGGTGCACGTCGAGCGAGGCGAAGCGCGGCACGCTCTTCTCGACATCCTTCTTGTCGCCGGCGGGCGCGCGGTTCTCGAACGTGACCGTGCCGAGGCCGCCCGGGATCTTGGCCGTCTCGCCCGGCTTGAGGTGCACGGACGAGTCGCCCGCGACATCCGGCCCGGCGATCTCGGTCATCTTGTCGGTGTCGAGCACGTAGACCGACTTCGGTTCGCCCTTGTTGATGCCGAGGTCGCCCTTGTACATCACCAGGGCGAGCTCCGGATTGCGCAGGTCGGGGTGCGTGGAGGCGAACGTCTTGTCGGCGTTCTGCGCCGCCGTCGGGTAGAAGAACGCCCTCATGCCGAGCTGGCTGGAGAGCCCGTCCGGCACCTTGACGATGCCGAGCGACGTGAGGTTGGCGTCCTGCGGCAGGAACGGCACGGGCTCGGAGAACACGACGGTGCCCTGCGGGTCCCGCACCGTGATGTACGGCGCGTAGCCGTTGCCGAGCAGGTAGATGTCGTTGCCGCCGATGCGCAGCGGGTCGTTCACCTTGATGGTGGCCTTCGTGCCCTTGGTGGACTGGCCCTCGTAGGTGGTCACCTTCGCCGTGTAGTCGATCGGCTGGCCGTACGCGTTGAGGTTCTGCTCCTCGTACTTGGCAGCGAACGAGTTGAGCACCAGCCGGTAGGGCTGCAGCGCGCTGTCGGTGAAGAAGCGTCCCGGGTTGAACGAGTCGTAGGTGAGCCGCACGTTGGCGAACGCCTGCCCCACCACGAGCACCTTCTGGCCGGTATAGCCGAAGCCGCCGCCGATGCCCACGGAGAGCAGGATGCCGATCAGGGCCGTGTGAAACACCAGGTTGCCGGTCTCCCGCAGGTAGCCGCGCTCGGCGGAGACCGAGAGGTCTTTGCCGTCGAAGAGCTGCACGCGGTAGCCGCCCTTGCGGAGGAGCCCACGGGCGGACTCGATGGCCGCGGCCTGCGTGATGGGGGCGCCGCTGGCATCCGAGTCGACCTCGAACGCGGCGAACGAGCCGAGGCGTTCCAGGTGCGCCGGGGTGCGCGGCGGCTTGGTGCGCAGCGCCCTCGCGTGGTGGATGGCGCGCGGGATGACGCAGCCGATCAGCGAGATGAACAGCAGCAGGTAGATGGCCGAGAACCACACCGACGTGTAGACGTCGAAGAGCTGGAACTTGTCCAGGATCGGCGCGAGCGTCGGGTTCTCTGCGAAGTACTGCGTGACGCCGTTCGGGTCGGAGCTGCGCTGCGAGAACAGCGAACCGGGCACCGCCGCGATCGCGAGCAGCAGCAGCAGGAACAGCGCGGTGCGCATGCTCGTGAGCTGGCGCCAGAAGAAGCGCACGTAGCCGAGCGGCCCGAGCCGCGGCTGCGCGATGTCCGGATCGGGCTTCTGCGGCGTCGGGGAATCGATGTGATCAGAGGGGCGAGACAACTCCGGTGATCACCGCCCCGAGGGCTGACATGAGTTGGCGCCAGAGGCCGGTGACCATGAGGAGTCCGATCAGGATGAGGAGCGAGCCGCCCACGATGTTGATGACCCGGATGTGGCGTTTGACCCAGGCGATCGAGCCGCCCACCCAGTTGAGGCCGAGCGCCACGAGCAGGAACGGGATGCCGAGGCCGAGGCAGTAGAAGACGCCGATGAGCGCGCCGCGCCAGATACTGCCGCTGCCCGTGCTCAGCGAGATCGCCGCGGCGAGTGTGGGGCTGATGCACGGGGTCCAGCCCAGGCCGAAGACGATGCCGAGCAGCGGCGCACCGCCCAGACCGGTCGCTACGCGCCACTCCGGTTTGAAGGTGCGCTGCATGAAGGTGAATTGGCCGATGAAGACGAGGCCCATCACGATCAGCACCAGGCCGACGATGCGCATGATGAGGTCGATCCACGGGATGAGCAGCGCACCTGCGTAGGCAAAGACCACGTTGAGAGTGACGAACACGACGCTGAAGCCGAGGATGAACAGCAGCACGCCGATGACGAGACGACCCCGACCCTTGCGCTCCTGGGTGGCCGCGAAGCCACCGACGTAGGCGAGATAGCCCGGCACGAGGGGCAGCACACAGGGCGAGAGGAAGGCGAGCAGCCCGGCGGCGAGCGCGAGGGGCAGCACGATGGCGAGGTTGCCGCCCTCGACGAACGATTGGATCGGATTCACTTCTTCGCCTCGGCCAGCGTGTCGCTGATGAGGGTGTTGAGGATCGACGTGGACTCGAGCTCGCCCACGATGCGGGCGGCGATGCGGCCCTTCTGGTCGAGCACGAAGGTGACGGGAACGGCACTGGCGGAGACCGCGCCGTGGAAGGCGATGCGCACGGTGCCGGTGTCGACATCCATGATCGAGGGGTAGGTCACCTTGTGGGCCTTCTCGAACGAGATGGCCGTCTCGGGCTGGTCCTGCGTGTTCGCGCCGATGAACGCGACGCCCTGCGACTGGTACTTGTCGGCGAGGGACTGCAGGATGGGCGCCTCGGCACGACACGGCGCGCAGCTCGCGTACCAGAAGTTCACGACCACGACCTTGCCGCGGTAGTCGGAGAGGCTGAGAGGCGAACCGTCCTCGGTCTTGCCGGTGAAGTTGAGCGCGTCCTTGCGATCCGCCTCCTTGACGAGAACGGGAAGACCGCTGTCATCCGTGTAGACGCTGGAGTCGCTGTTGGTGCCGTTGTCGGCGGTGAGGGTGTCGCCGGAGGTGCAGCCGGTGAGCGCGAGCGCCGCGACCACGACGGCCGCGGCGATGCCGATGCGCGCCCTCACACTGCCCCCGAGTCGATGGCCTGCGCGAGCAGGTCGGCGGCCGGGTCCTGGTAGCCGACCTCGACGAAGGAGTCACCGCGGCGCTCGAGCGTGGTGATGCTGGAGAGGTGGCAGCGGCGGGCTCGCGGGTCGTGGAACGGGCGCTTGCCGGCGACGGCGCGCTGCACCATCACGATCGGCATCTGGTGGCTCACCATCACCACCTCGCCCGTCTCGGCGCCGGCCCAGGCCTCGTCGATGGCCGCGAACATCCGCGCGACGACGTCGTTGTAGGGCTCGCCCCAGCTCGGCTTCAGCGGGTTGATGATCCAGGGCCAGATCTTCGGATGCAGCAGCACGCCTGGCCCGAACTCGTAGGTGCCGCCCTCGAACTTGTTGGTCGGCTCGATCAGGCGGTCATCGGTCTGGATCGGCAGCTTGAATTTGTCTGCCCACGGCTGCGCCGACTCCTGCGCGCGCAGCAGCGGGCTCGCATACAGGGCGGTGATGGGATGCCCGTCCAGCTCGTTCGCGGCCGCCGCGGCCATCCGCCTGCCCAGCTCCGAGAGGTGGAACCCCGGGAGTCGCCCGTAGAGCACTCCGTCGGGGTTGTGCACCTCGCCGTGGCGCACGAGATGGATCTGGGATGCAGGCACGGCCCCAAGTCTACGTTTCGTAGAACTGCCAAAACCCCGAGAGTCCTGTGGCAGCTAAACTCGGGGACCGTGACCGAACGCACCCTGATCAAGAACCTCGCCTCATCCGCCGACGGGCCGGTGCGCGTCTCCGGCTGGGTCGAGACCGTGCGCGACCAGAAGAAGGTGCAGTTCGTCGTGCTGCGCGACGAGTCCGGTGCGGTGCAGCTGGTTAACCCGCGCTCGTTCGACGCCGAGGGCGTCGAGGAGCCGAGCGAGGTCTCGTCGGCGATCTCCGCGCTCACCCAGGGCACGTTCCTCTCCGCGCTCGGCGAGCTCAAGCACGACGAGCGCGTGAAGCTCGGCGGCGTCGAGATCAAGCTCGAGACGCTCGTGATCGACCCGGCCACCGTCGCCATCGCCGAGACCCCGATCGCCCCCGACTCCGGCATCGACAAGCGCATGGACTGGCGCTTCATCGACCTGCGCCGCCCCGAGCAGAACCTCATCGCCCGCGTGCAGACCACGTTCGAGCACGCGCTGCGCACCTACTGGGTCGAGCACGACTTCATCGAGATCCACACGCCCAAGCTCATGGCCAGCGCCAGCGAGTCGAAGGCCGAACTCTTCGAGGTGGACTACTTCGAGGGCAAGGCGTACCTCTCACAGAGCCCGCAGTTCTTCAAGCAGATGGCGCAGCCCGCCGGATTCGGCAAGATCTTCGAGGTGGGCGAGGCGTTCCGCGCCGACCCGAGCTTCACCAGCCGCCACGCCACCGAGTTCACCAGCGTCGACACCGAGTTCAGCTGGATCGACAGCCACGAGGATGTCATGCAGCTGCACGAGCAGCTACTGGTCGCCGGTCTCGCCGCGGTGAAGGCGAAGCACGGGGACGAGATCGAGGCCCTGTTCGGCATCGAGGTGACGGTGCCCACGGTGCCGTTCCCCCGCATCCCGCTGGCCGAGGCGAAGCGCATCGTCGCCGAGCGCGGCTACGAGGTGCCCCGCCACGACGACGACATGGACCCGGAGGGCGAGCGCCAGATCGCCGCGTACGTCAAGGAGACGTTCGACCACGAGTTCGTGTTCCTCACCGACTACGCCTCGAGCATCCGGCCGTTCTACCACATGCGCCACGAGGATGACCCGGGCCTCACCAACAGCTACGACCTCATCTTCAACGGCGTGGAGATCTCCACCGGCGCCCAGCGCGAGCACCGCATCGACGTGCTCACCGCGCAGGCCGTCGACAAGGGCCTCGACCCCGAGGAGCTCGACTTCTACCTCGACTTCTTCCGCTACGGGGTGCCGCCGCACGGCGGTTTCGGCATGGGCCTCAGCCGCGTGATCATGCTGCTGCTGCACCAGGCGAACCTGCGCGAGGTCACCTACCTGTTCCGCGGCCCGACCCGGCTGCTTCCCTAACGCCATGGACCTCGACGACCTGCGGGCGCGGGCGATCGAGGTCAAGCACGGCTTCGGACCGCTCGTCGCGCTCTCGCAGGAGCTGAAGCAGGAGGGCGACCCGCTCGCCGCGGCCGGCGTGCTCTGGCGCCAGCCGGAACACCAGCTGCGGATGATCGCGGTGATCCTCTGGGGTGACTTCGCCTTCGAGCATCCCGACCTCCTGGGCCGGCTGCGCGACGAGGCGAGCGCCGACCCCGACTGGCGCGTGCAGGAGATGCTCGCGCGCTCGCTCACGACCTGGTGCACGACGACGGGCTGGGAGACGGCGCTGCCGACGCTCAGGTCGTGGCTCGCCGACGCGCGGCCGAACGTGCGCCGGGCGGCGACCGAGGGGCCGCGGGTGTGGACGAGCCGCGACTACTTCAAGCGCCGCCCTGCGGAGGCGGCGGACATCCTGAAGGCCCAGCTCGACGACCCGGACCCGTATGCTCGCCGCTCCGCCGAGAACGCGCTGCATGACGTCGTGAAGCGGTTCCCCGACCTCGCCTAGGTGAGGTCTTCGACGGTGGCGCCGCCGGCGCTCTTGATCACGGACTCGACGGCGCTCTTCGCTGAGGCCTTGGCCACGTAGTTCTCGCTCACCGCGAGGGTCTGCCCGTTGCTGGCGACGATCCGCCAGAAGTAGGGCTGGGTCGCGCTCTTGCCTTTGACGATCTGGAACTTCATCTCACAACTCCTGTCACGTTGCGTTCGCGTCGGGTCGACGCGGGGCCAGCCTAGGCCCGCTGCTGGTACCGTGACCAGCATGGAATCCAGCGCGCGCGAATCAGCAGTCCAGGCAGGCGAGGAGCTCATCGGGCTGCTCCGCAGACACGTGGATGCCGTGGCCGCGAGCACCGATGAGGGCGACGCCGCCGAGGCCCTCGACGAGCAGCTCTGGGACGCGGTCGGCGCCTACGGCGACGCCCTCGACACGCTCTACGGCGACGAAGACGAGGGTGACGACGAGCCCGACGACTCGGACGAGCTCACGTTCACCGTCCGCACCCGCTACGACTACACCGTGGTCGACGAGAAGGCGTTCCTCGCGGCCGGCCAGGGCGTCGGCGCCGCGGTGATCGGGCTGCTCGAGGCCGGCGGCAAGACGATCCCGGCGCTCGACGTCGACAGCCTGGAGACCGGCAGCGGCCTCGTCACCGTGCACATCAACGGGGAGCCGCTCACGGCATCCGACTTCTCGGAGGCCGACGAGCCCACCGACCTGCTGCTCATCGACCCGCGCGAGACCCTCGCGTCGGTGCTCGACGAGCCGGTCTACGCGTCCCGCGCCGAGGCCGAGGCGGCCGCGAAGAACCGCTAGCCGATCTCCGCGAAGGGCAACCTTCGTCCTTTCCCGGCCTCTCTAAAGAGCCGATGCCTGCCCCTCGCGTGTTAGCGATACCATGACCTATGGCAAAGGACTGGTTCTCGTCGTCAGCGGCGGATTCGCACTGATCGCAGTCGGGTGGATGCTGGCCAGCGCCGGCGTCCCGGGTGCGCAGCTGGTCACCGACCCGATAGCCGTGCTCGGCACCGCTCTCGGCACAATGGCCTGGAAGCGTCGCATCCAGCGCCGCTTCGCGGCGGCGAAGAACCGCTAGACGACGAAGTCGACCGCGGAGCGGGTCGCCAGGAACGGCTTGATCAGCGCGACCACCTTCTGGTGCTCGGGGTGCTCGATGTAGGCGCGCAGGGCGGCCTCGTCCTCGTAGTCGGCGACGAGCACCATGTCCCAGTTGCCGTCGATGTCGACGGCGTTGGCGCCGACCGTCATGTGCAGGATCTCGGGGATCAGCGGCGGCAGCGACATCAGCCGCTCCCCCACGAAGGCGGCCTGCTCGGCCTTGCCCGCGGCGTCCTGCGCCTCGAGTCCCCAGCTGACGACGTGACGGATCATGTGTGTGCCTCCAGGAGTGCGGTGCGAAGGCGCGTCGGATCGACCCGCCAGATCGTGTGGACCCGGCCGTCGACGAGCACGACCGGGATCTCCTCCTCGTACTCGGCGAGGAGGGCAGGGTCGTCGAAGATCGACTGCTCCTCGATCGTGATTGAGGGGGCGGATGCCTCGGACGCGAGGTCTGCGACCACGGAGGTCACAGCATCCCTCGCCGCGTCGCACAGGTGGCACCCCGGCTTGCCGATGAGGGTGATCGCCACCGTGCCCATGGCAGTGGAGGGGAGTCTTACTTCTTGTTGCGACGCTGGTGGCGCGTCTTGCGAAGCAGCTTGCGGTGCTTCTTCTTGGCCATACGCTT
>JAODAU010000125.1 GCA_025463615.1 Microbacteriaceae bacterium
CGGCCACGGCCAGGGCATCGTCGTGGCCAACCCGATCCCGCGCGACCAGCAGTGGGACCCGGCCGAGCACGACCGCGTGCTGGCCGAGGCCCTCGCGCTCGCCGACGAGGCCGGCGTGAGCGGCAAGGCGGTCACCCCGTTCCTGCTGCTCAAGATCGTGGAGCTCTCGGGCGGGCGCAGCCTCGAGGTCAACCTCGACCTGGCCCGCAACAACGTGCGCCTCGCCGGCGCCATCGCCACCGAGTGGTCGGCGCTTGGCCGGTAACAGGATCGTCGTCGTCGGCGATGTCATCGACGACGTCGTCGTCGTGCCCGAGCACACGATCCGGCCCGACACCGACACCACGTCGTCGATCCGCTCGCGCCCCGGTGGCTCGGCCGCCAACGCCGCGGCCTGGATCGCCGACCTCGGCGGCCACGTCGACTTCGTCGGCGCGGTGGGCGCCGCGGATGTCGAACGCCACCGGGCCCTGCTGCCGGGCGTGCGCGCGCACCTGATCGGGCATCCGACCCTCCCCACGGGCACCATCGTGGTGATCGTGGATGGCGACACCCGCACCATGCTCACCGAGACCGGCGCGAACGCGGCCCTCACCGCCGACGAGGTGCCCGACGACCTGCTGGATGCCGCGGCCGCAACCCACTTCACCGGTTACAGCCTCTTCGGCTCCCCACACCGGGCCGAGGCCGTGCGTCGCCTGTTCCACCGCGCCCGTGACCGCGGAGTCGGAGTCTCGGTCGACCCCGGCTCCGCCGGCTTCATCGCCGACTTCGGCCCCGAACGCTTCCTCGACGCGATCGACGGCGCGCGCTTCCTGTTCCCCAATCTCGACGAGGGCCGCCTGCTCACCGGGCTCGACGACGCCGAGGAGGTCGTCGCGGCGCTCGCGAAGCGCTTCGAGATCGTGGCGCTCACGCTCGACACCGAGGGCGTGCTGGTCGCGCGGCACGGCGCGGACACGCAGCGCGTGAACGCGAGGCCGGTCGAGGTGATCGATCCGACCGGGGCGGGCGATGCGTTCGCGGCGGGCTTCCTCACCGAGTGGGTGCGGTCCGGCGACGCGATCACGGCCGCGGAGACGGGGGTCGCCGCGGGCGCCCGCGCCGTCCAGGTCATCGGCGGCCGGCCAGCCTGACGTTCTCGTAGGCCTCCAGGGCCTCCGCCCGCGAGGCTTTCAGGTCCACGATCGGCTCCGGGTACGCGTCGGTGCCGAGCTCGGGCACGTACCGTCGCACGTACTCGCCGTGCGGGTCGAACTTCTCGGCCTGCAGCACCGGGTTGAACACGCGGAAGTACGGGGCCGCGTCGGCGCCGGAGCCGGCCACCCACTGCCAGTTGGCCGGGTTGTTGGCCTCGTCGGCATCCACAAGGGTGTCCCAGAACCAGCGCTCGCCGACGCGCCAGTCCACCAGCAGGTTCTTGATCAGCAGCGACGCCGTCACCATGCGCACCCGGTTGTGCATGTACCCCGTCTGCCAGAGCTCGCGCATGCCCGCGTCGACCAGCGGGATGCCGGTGCGGCCCTGCTGCCACGCCGCAAGTGTCGCGTCGGCCGGCTCCGACCACGGGAACGCGTCGAACTCGGGCCGAAAGTTCGTGCTCGCGAGGTCGGGGGAGTGGAACAGGATGTTCCAGTTGAACTCGCGCCACCCCAGCTCGCGCAGGAACGCGCCCGCGTTGCGCCGGGCGGCCGCGCTGAGCTCGCCGCGCCGCACCCGATCCCAGACCTGGAAGGGACTGAGCTCGCCGAAGCGCAGGCGCGGCGAGAGTCGGGATGTCGCATCCTGCGCCGGCTCGTCGCGGCCCTTCGTGTAGTCCTCGAGCCCGTCCCCGACGAACGCCTCGAGCCGCTCGTGCGCGGCCCGCTCGCCGGGCTCCCACGCCTCTGCGATTCCCGCCGACCAGTCGGGGTGGGAGGGCAGCAGCCCCCAGTCGCCGAGCTCGTCGGATGCCGCTGCCGCCGCCTCGAGGGAGGCCGGCGCCGCGAGCGGCTCCCGCGGCTCTCCCGCGTCGAGGCACGCCTTCCAGAACGGCGTGAACACCCGGAACGGCGTGCCCGACCCCGTGGTCACCGTCCACGGTTCGTGCAGCAGGTTCGCGGCGAAGCTGCGCACGTCGAGGCCGGCCTCCCTCAGCGATTGCTTGAGCGCGGCATCCACCTCGCGGGCGGCGCCGCCGTAGCGCCGGTTCCAGAACACGGCCCCCGCGCCGACCTCCTCGACCAGGCGCGGCAGCTCCTCGGCCGCCGCCCCACGCCGCAGCGTGAGCGACCCGCCGATCGCGGCGACGGATTCCCCGAGCGCCGCCAGGCTGTGGTGCAGCCACCACCGGCTCGCCCCACCCAGCGGGCGGATGCCGCGGCTCGCCTCATCCAGCAGGTACAGCACCACCACCGGCCCACCCCGCTCCACCGCCGCGGTGAGTGCCGGATTGTCGGCGAGGCGCAGGTCGTCGCGCAACCAGACGATGCTCGGGTTCATGCCCCGCACGGTACTCGCGCGGAGAAGGCTCAGCTCGGGGCCGTGCCCGCGCGGAGCTTGTCGCAGAGCTCGGTGAGGGTGCGCAGCTCGTCGTCGGTGAGGTTCGTGCCGACGCGATCGTGGATCGAGCCCATGTGGCCGCGGGCCACGCGCACGAACGAGGCGTAGCCGACATCCGTGAGGTGCACGATCACTCCACGCGCGTCTGACGGGTCGTCGACCTTCTCGGCCAGGCCGCGCGCGACGAGGCGATCGACCAGGCGCGAGATGCTCGGCTGGCTGATCAGCAGGTGGTCGGTGAGGGCGCGCATGCGTGTCTGGCGCCCA
>JAODAU010000143.1 GCA_025463615.1 Microbacteriaceae bacterium
GACGTGGAACCGGGTGCCGGGCACGATGCCGAAGCGACGCGGATCGAGGTACACGGTGGTCTCGCGCACCGAGTGCGGGTCGACGTTGGCGACGACGATGATCGTGTCGGCCCCGGCATCCGTCACCACGTGCTTGCTGTAGACGAGGATCGCGGGGTCGTCGCTCCAGTGCACGTCGAGGTTGCGCAGCTGCCGCAGCGCGGGGTGCTCGCGGCGGATCTCGTTGAGGCGCGTGAGGTACGGCGCGATCGAGCGGCCCGCGGCCTCGGCTCCCGCGAAGTCGCGCGGTTTGTACTGGTACTTCTCGTTGTCGAGGTTCTCCTCGGAGCCGGGCCGCGCCACGTTCTCGATCAGCTCGTAGCCGGCGTACACGCCCCAGGTGGGGCTCGCCGTCGCGGCGATCGCCGCGCGAACCTTGTAGCCGGGCACGCCGCCGAACTGCAGGTACTCGGTGAGGATGTCCGGCGTGTTCACGAACAGGTTCGGCCGCAGGAAAGCGGCGGTCTCGTGCGAGATGCTGGTGAGGAACTCCTCCAGCTCCGGCTTCGTGTTGCGCCAGGTGAAGTACGTGTACGACTGCTGGAAGCCCACCTGGCCGAGCGAGTAGAGCATCGCGGGCTGGGTGAACGCCTCGGCGAGGAAGACGACATCCGGGAACTCGCCGTTCACCTCGTGCAGCAGCCACTCCCAGAAGCGCAGCGGCTTGGTGTGCGGGTTGTCGACGCGGAAGATCTTGACGCCGAGCCCGATCCAGTAGCGCACGATGCGCAGCACCTCGCGGCTGAGGCCCTCGAAGTCGTTGTCGAAGTTGAGCGGGTAGATGTCCTGGTACTTCTTGGGCGGGTTCTCGGCGTAGGCGATCGAGCCGTCGGGCAGGGTGGTGAACCATTCCGGGTGCTCGGTGACCCAGGGGTGGTCGGGGGAGCACTGCAGCGCCAGGTCGATCGCGAGCTCCATGCCGTTCTTGTTCACGGCGCGGATGAAGAACGTGAAGTCCTCGACGGTGCCGAGGTCGGGGTGGATGGCGTCGTGGCCGCCCTCGGCCGAGCCGATCGCCCACGGCGAGCCCGGATCGCCGGGGCCGGCGACGAGCGTGTTGTTGGGCCCCTTGCGGAAGCTGGTGCCGATCGGATGGATCGGCGGCACGTACAGCACGTCGAAGCCCATGGCCGCGACCGCAGGGATGCGCTTCGCCGCGGTGCGGAACGTGCCGCTCGCGAAAGTGCCGTCCTTCTGACGCTTCGCGCCCTCGGAGCGCGGGAAGAACTCGTACCAGCTGCCCAGGCCGGCGCGGCTGCGCTCGACGCGCAGGTGCTGCTCGGCCGAGACGGTGACGAGGCTGCGGAGCGGGTTGGCCTCGATCTCGGCGGTGACGAGGGGGGCGAGGGCGACGGCCAGGCGGGCATCCGCCGTGTTGCGCTTGCTGGCGATCGCCTTGGCCGCCACGGCGAGCACCTGGTTCTCGGGGTCGGCGCGCGCCGCGCGGGCAAGCAGGTCGGTGCCGATGCGGAGCATGAGCGGCACATCCACGCCGGCCGGGATCTTCAGCTCGGCGTTGTGCAGCCAGGTGGCCCAGTCGTCGACCCAGGCGCGGATGCTCCAGCGCCAGTCGCCCTCGGCGTCCACCGGCGCGAGCGCCTCCCAGCGGTCGCTGCCCTCGCCGAGGTCGACGAGGCGGTGCACCGACTGGATGCCGGCGGGGCTCGTGAGCAGAAGCTCCGCCCCCAGCAGGTCGTGTCCCTCCTTGAAGATGGTCGCGCTGAACGGCACCACTTCGCCGGAAAAGGCCTTCGCGCGCCACAGGTTCTCGGGTTGCAGGGGGGAGAGGTCGCGAATCGGGATGCGTCCGATCAGCGGTTCGTAATCCGTAGCCACACCTCGTACCGTAGCCCTTCGGCCTTGGATTCGAACCCCTTGACGGCCCTTCCTCCACAGGTTCGATCGGCCCCAGGCCCTTCCACAGCCGTAACCGCCGCGTAACCCCCGTCGCATAGTGTTGACGTGTGAAGGCCATACGACGATTTACCGTGCGAACCGTCCTCCCCGAGTCCCTTGCTCCGCTGGAGGAACTCGCAACCAACCTGCGCTGGTCGTGGAACCTGCCCGCGCGCAGGCTCTTCGAGGAGATCTCGCCGGAGCTCTGGGAGTCGAGCGGCCACGATCCGATCGCCCTGCTGGGCGCGGTCGAGCCCGAGCGTCTCACGGAACTCGCGAACGATTCGGCCTTCGTCGACCGTGCGAACGAGCTGCTCGGCGACCTGCACGTCTACCTCACCGAACAGCGCTGGTACCAGCAGCACTGCGACGCGGCCGCGCCCAAGTCGATCGGGTACTTCTCGCCCGAGTTCGGCATTGCGGCGGCCCTGCCGCAGTATTCGGGCGGCCTCGGCATCCTCGCCGGCGACCACCTCAAGAGCGCGTCCGACCTCGGCGTGCCGATCATCGGCGTCGGCCTGTTCTACCGCTCCGGCTACTTCGCCCAGTCGATCACGCCGGACGGCTGGCAGCACGAGGCCTACCCCGTGCTCGACCCCGACGGTCTCCCTCTCTCGCTGCTGCGGCATCCGGACGGCACCGCCGCCCAGGTCGTGCTCTCGCTCCCCGCCGGCCGCACGCTGTTCGCGCGGGTGTGGCAGGTGGCGGTCGGCCGCATCAAGCTGCTGCTGCTCGACACCGACATCCCCGAGAACGAAGACGACCTGCGGTCGGTGACGGATCGGCTCTACGGCGGTGGCGGCGAGCACCGACTGCTGCAGGAGCTGCTGCTCGGCATCGGCGGCGTGCGCGCCATCAAGCTGCTGGTCGAGCTGACCGACCGCGAGTTCCCCGAGGTGTTCCACACCAACGTGGGCCACGCCGGGTTCCTCGGCCTGGAGCGCATCAACGACCTCATCGGCGGAGGCCTCTCGTTCGAGGAGGCGCTGCAGGTGGTGCGCGCGGGAACCGTGTTCACCACGCACACGCCCGTGCCCGCCGGCATCGACCGGTTCGAGGCCACGCTGGTCGAGCAGTACTTCTCCACAGACCTGCTCCCGGGCGTCGAGGTGACCGACGTGCTCGCGCTCGGCGCCGAGAGCTACGAGGGCGGCGCGGAGAACACCTTCAACATGGCCGTCATGGGCCTGCGCCTCGGCCAGCGTGCCAACGGCGTCTCCAAGCTGCACGGCGAGGTGAGCCGCGGCATGTTCGGCCCGCTCTGGCCGGGCTTCGACAACGCCGACGTGCCGATCACCTCGGTGACCAACGGCGTGCACGCCCCCACCTGGACCGACAAGTCGCTCGTCGCACTCGCGCAGGACAAGCTCGGCACCTACGACACGACGGCCGCCGACTGGGCCTCGCCCGCGGTGAGCGACCTCGACCTCTGGACCGTGCGCAACGGCATGCGCGAGCAGCTGGTGCAGGATGCGCGTAGGCGCGTCTCCGAGGCCCTCGCCGAGCAGAGCCCCGGCGTCGGCGACCCGGCCTGGCTCTCGCAGCTGCTCGACCCGAAAGTGCTCACCATCGGGTTCGCGCGCCGCGTGCCCACCTACAAGCGGCTCACCCTCATGCTGCATGACCCCGAGCGGCTGCGCCGCATCCTGCTCTCCGAGGACCACCCGGTGCAGATCGTGATCGCGGGCAAGTCGCACCCGGCGGATGACGAGGGCAAGCGTCTCATCCAGAAGCTGGTGGAGTTCTCGCAGGAGCCCGACGTGCGCAAGCGCATGGTCTTCCTGCCCAACTACGACATCGGCATGGCCCAGTTGCTCTACCCGGGCACGGATGTCTGGCTCAACAACCCCCTGCGCCCGCTCGAGGCCTGCGGCACGTCGGGCATGAAGGCGGCGCTCAACGGGTCGCTCAACCTCTCGATCCTCGACGGCTGGTGGGCCGAGTTCTACGACGAGCAGAACGGCTGGGCCATCCCGT
>JAODAU010000144.1 GCA_025463615.1 Microbacteriaceae bacterium
CCCGCCTCGGCGCCCTGCCAGTCGATCGCGTACGCGCCGTAGATCGCCTCGAGCACGGCCGGCAGGCGGTCGGCCATCATGCCTCTGTCGGGCACGACGAACGGGATGCGGGCGTCGCGGATGCGGCGTTTGGCCCGCACCAGCCGCTGCGCCATGGTGGCCGTCGGCACGGCGAAGGCCCCCGCGATGCGCGCCGCGTCGAAGCCGAGCACGGTCTGCAGCATGAGCGGCGTGCGCGCGGCGGCGTCGATCGCCGGGTGTGCGCAGACGAAGAGCAGCTCGAGCCGTTTATCCGGGATCGCGTCGGGATCGTGTTCGATCACCTGCGCCTCCAGCTCGAGCAGGGGAGCGGCGCGGCGATGCGCCGCGGAGCGGTAAAGGTCGGTCACCCGGTTGCGGGCGACCGTGAGCAGCCAGGCCTGCGGGTTCGACGGGATGCCCGACCCCGGCCACGAGAGCAGCGCACGCTCGAAGGCGTCGGCCAGGGCATCCTCGGCCGCCCCGATGTCGCCGGTCTGCGCGGCGAGGATGGCGAGGAGCCGCCCGTAGGACTCGCGGGCGACGGCCTCGGCCGTCTCGGCTACTGCGCCTGGTGCCACGAGCCGTCGCTGAACACCAGCTCGGAGGGTCGCACCTCGACCCAGCCGTACTGCGCGCCCGGGCACTTCGCGGCCCAGGAGATGGCGGCATCCAGGTCGGGCACCTCGATCACAAACGCGCCGGCGAGCTTCTCGCGGGTGTCGGCGAACGGGCCGTCCTGCACCTGCACCGCGCCGTCGCGCACCGAGACGACGGTCGTGACCTCCGAGGGCTGCAGGATGTCGGCGGAGATCAGCACCCCGGCCGACGCGAGGTCCTTGCCGTACAGGTCGAACAGGGTCTGGAACTCGGACATCGCCTCGGGGGAGATCTCGACGTCCTTCGCCTCCTGGGCGGTGAGCAGCAGTGAGTAACGCATGGGATTCCTTATCTGTCGTGTGGATACTGTCACCCCTCATGACGGCGTCGGCAAGGCCGGATCGACACTTCGGCGAAAACTTCTGTGACGCCGTGTGTCGCGCGGGGGTGCGACGACGATGGTGACGCCGACACGATGGGGCCATGACTCGACAGATCCGCTTCAACGCCTTCGACATGAACTGCGTCGCCCACCAGTCCTCCGGCATGTGGCGCCACCCCGACGACCAGGCCTGGCGCTACAAGGACCTCACCTACTGGACCGAGCTCGCGAAGCTGCTCGAGGGCGGCACCTTCGACGGCATCTTCATCGCCGACGTGCTCGGCACCTACGACGTCTACGGTGGCAGCAACGAGGCGGCGATCCGCCACGGCGCACAGGTGCCGGTCAACGACCCGGTGCTGCTCGTCTCGGCGATGGCGCTCGTCACCGAGCACCTCGGCTTCGGCATCACCGCGGGCACCGCCTACGAGCATCCGTACCCGTTCGCCCGCCGCATGTCCACGCTCGACCACCTCACCAACGGCCGCATCGGCTGGAACGTGGTGACCGGCTACCTTCCCAGCGCCGCGCGCAACATGGGCCACGAGGACCAGCTCGAGCACGACGACCGTTACGACGTCGCCGACGAATACCTCGACGTGCTCTACAAGCTCTGGGAGGGCTCCTGGGAGGATGACGCGGTGCAGCGCAACCGCGAGACCGGCGTCTTCACCGACCCGGCCAAGGTGCACGAGATCGGGCACGCGGGCAAGCACTTCACGGTTCCCGGCATCCACCTCTCCGAGCCGTCCAGCCAGCGCACGCCGGTGATCTACCAGGCCGGCGCGTCGCCGCGCGGCATCGCGTTCGCGGCGGGCAACGCCGAGGCGATCTTCGTCGCGGCGCCGACCAAGGCGGTGCTCGCCTCGACGGTCAGGCGCATCCGCGACGCCCTCGAGGCCGCCGGGCGCGACCGCTACTCGGCCAAGATCTACACGCTGCTCACGATCATCACCGACGAGACCGAGGAGAAGGCGAAAGCCAAGCACGCCGACTACCTGCAGTACGCCAGCGACGAGGGCGCGCTCGTCTTCATGTCGGGCTGGATGGGCATCGACCTCTCGCAGTACGACCTCGACGAGCCGGTCGGCAACGTGGAGAGCAACGCCATCAAGTCGGTGATCGCCAACTTCCAGGAGTCCGCGGCCAACGGCGAGGAGTTCACCGTGCGCGACATCGGCCGCCACGGGGCGATCGGCGGCCTCGGGCCGTACATCGTCGGCTCGGGCGAGCAGATCGCCGACCAGCTGCAGGAGTGGGTGGATGAGACGGATGTCGACGGCTTCAACCTCGCCTACGCGATCACGCCCGGCACCTTCGAGGACGTGATCGAGCACGTCATCCCCGTGCTCCGCGCCCGAGGCGCGTACCCGGAGGCCTACGCCGACGGCAGCCTGCGCAACAAGCTGCACGGCCGCGGCGACCGGCTTCCGGAGGAGCACAAGGGCGCCACCTTCCGCATCGGCGGGTCGGGGTCGACCTCGCCGCGCTGAACGGACAGCCGCGCGGGATACGGTGGAGCTACATCGCGCAAAGGAGCTGACATGACAGGTGCCGTCGTTTTCTCTGGTGGGGGTCTGGCCGGAATAGCCTGGGAGATCGGCATCCTCGCCGGCATCTCGGATGCCTCGCCGCAGGCCTTCGCCGCGATCACCGACCCGAGCGTGCTGTACGTGGGCACCTCGGCCGGGTCGGCCGTGGCATCCCAGCTCGCCGGCGGCGCCCCGATCGAGGACCTCTTCGCGGTGCAGATCGCCGAGGAGTCCGCGGAGCTCGGCGCCGAGTTCGACGCCGACTCGTTCACGCAGACGATGAACGCGCTCATGGAGGGCGTCACCACGGCCGAGGAGGCGCGGCGTCGCATCGGGCGCTTCGCGCTCGACGCCGAGACCCCCGCGGGCGAGGACCGGCGCGCCGTGATCGCCGCCCGCCTCACCACCAGCGAGTGGCCGGACCGCCGCCTGCTGATCACCGCCGTCAACGCCGAGAACGGCGAGCTGCGGGTCTTCGACCGCGACTCGGGCGTGCCGCTGCTCGACGCGGTGACCGCGAGCTGCGCCGTGCCCGGCGTCTGGCCGACCGTGCTCATCGACGGCGTGCGCTACACCGACGGGGGCGTGCGTTCGATCTCGAACGCCGACCTGGCCGCGGGCAGCGACCCCGTGCTCATCCTCACCCCGTCGCTGCCGGACGGCCCCGCCGGTCCGGTGATCTCGGAGGCGCAGCTCGCGCCCCTGGGTGGCGTGACCGCCGTGTACGCCGACGAGGCATCGCTGCGATCGTTCGGGGCGAACCCGCTCGACCCGGCCGTGCGGCCGCCTGCCGCGTGGGCGGGGCGCGAGCAGGGGCGGCTCCTCGCCGCGGGGCTCGACGGCTGGCTGTGACCCGATCCGCCCGGGTGTCCGCTCCGAACGACCTGTGACAGGAAGAGGTGCCGCATGCCCGGTTCGAGTGCGACGGTCGAGGGCGTGGCGAAGGCCCCGCTCGACGTCACCTGGGCGATCGCGACGCCGCTGACCCCGGTGGGGTTCTACCCGAAATTCGGGCCACTGCCCGCCGTGCTCGAGGTGCGCAACCAGACCGGGGCGTGGGATGCCGCGGGCCAGACCCGGCAGCTCATGCTGTCGGACGGCGGCAGCGTGGTCGAGCACACGGTCGAGGTGGATGCCCCGGGACGGTTCGTCTACGAGCTGAGCGACTTCCAGAAGCTGTTCGGGCGGCTCGTGAGCGGGGCGCGCGCCGAGTGGGTGTTCAGCGAGGTGGCGGGCGGCACAAACATCCGCTGGACGTACACGTTCCACCCGTATCGCAGCGGGCGACTGCCGGTCGCGCTGATCGTGCGACTGGCGTGGGGGCCGTACATGCGGCGGGTGCTGCCGGGGATCATCGCCGAGGTAGAGCGCCGGGCGAGCTAGCTGGAGGCCAGGCGGTCGAGCACCGGGCGCACGATCGCGAGCAGGCTGCGCTCGGTCTCGCTGAGGCCGTCGATCGCGGCGGCCAACCAGGCGTCGCGCTCCGCCATGTCGGCGACGAGGGCGCCGCGGCCGGCATCCGTGATCGACAGCATCGACTCGCGGCCGTCGCGCGCGCTGCGCTCGCGGGTGATGAGCCCGTCGGCCTGCAGCTCGGCGAAGGTGCGGGTGAGCGACTGCGGGCGCTGCCGCTCGACCAGGGCGATCTCGCCGGGGGTGAGCGGCCCGGCGGCGTGGAGGCGCCCGAGCACGATCAGCTTGTTGGGGCTCATCGAGCCGTCCCGGCGCTCCGAGCGGAGGCGGCGCGCGAGGCGCGTCACCGAACGCCGGAGCATGACCGCCTCGTCTTGCGTGACCCGATCCGTCGCCTGCATAATCAGTACGCTATCACTTACTATTCGGGTGAGGCGCACGAGCAGGGGAGCGGATATCACTACGCACGAGCTAAGCGTCTGGCGCCGGATGCCGCTGCCACCCCTCGCCGACCTGCGCTCGGCCGCCGCGACCGTCGCCGCCATGCTCCTGTCGTTCGGCAGCGCCGTGCTGCTGCGGCAGCTGTTCTCGCTCGACGTGAGCGTCGTCATCCTCGCCGTATCGCTGTCGGTCATGCTGGCGCGCGCCGGCCAGCGCAAGAGCGTGCGTGAGCAGCTGGTGTCGCTGCTCGTGATCCCGGTGGTCGGAGTGGTCGGCGCGCTCGTGGGGTACCTGCTGCTCACGCTGCCGGTGGTCGGGTCCGCGCTCTTCGTGGTCGGCGTGAGCGGGGGAGTGTGGCTGCGGCGCTTCGGACCGGTCGGCACCCGCATCGGCACCTACGTGTCGCTGCCGTTCATCGCGCTGCTGGTCGCGCCCGTCGCCGTCGCGCCGACGTCCGGCAGCGGGTTCGTGCCGTGGGCGGCGGTCATCGCGTTCATCGCGGCGGGGTGGGCGCTGCTCGTGCAGCTCGTGGCGCAGCGCACCGGGTTCATCGAGGCCCCTCGGCACGTGCCTCCGGCGCCAGCGCCGGTTCGGTCCGGCGGCGCACGGCGCGTGCTGCCGAGCACCCGCATGGCGGCGCAGCTGGCGGTGGCGCTCGCCCTCGCGTTCCTGCTCGGCCACCTCCTCCTCGGCGAGCACTGGCCGTGGGCGGTGATCACGGCGTACGTGGTGACGAGCGGCAACCGCGGCCGCGGCGACGTGCTCTACAAGGGGGTGCAGCGCACGCTCGGTGCGGTGGTCGGCACGGGTCTCGCGACCGTGCTCGCCCTCGCCTTCCCGCCCGGCGACCCGTGGGCCGTCGCGCTGATCTTCGTGCTACTGGCGGTGGGCACCTGGCTGCGCGGCGTCAACTACGCGTGGTGGGCGGGGAGCGTCACGGCCGTGCTGTCTCTGCTCTACGACTACTTCGGCGTCGGGTCGTCCGGACTGCTGCTCGAGAGGGTTGGGGGAGTGCTCATCGGCGGGGCGCTCGCGGTGGCGTGCGCGTGGTTCATCCTGCCGCTGCGCACCCGCGACGTGCTGCGCCGGCGGATGTTCGACTCTCTCGCTGCGCTGAGCGACGTGCTCGGCGCGGCGCGCACCGAACCCGAGGAGTTGCCGGCCGCCGCCCGCCGCTTCGACGCGTCGCTCGCGGCGGTGGAGCAGCTCGCACCGACGCTGCGGGCGGCGGACCTCATCCTGCGCGTCCGTCGCCTGGAGCCGGCGCACGGGCACGTGCTGCGGTCACTCCGCGAGTGCGCCGACCCGGTCGCCGTGCTGGCGGATGCCGCCGAGCTCCCGCCCGCGAAGTTGCTCGGGCACGTCGCGCGCGACGTCGGCCAACTGCGTCGGGCGCTCGCCGCGCGCACCGACCCCGAGTGGGACGCGGCGCCCCAGACAGACGATCGCCAGGCGGACGAGGCCACCCTCGCCCTCCTGGCGATCGACGCGACAGTGCGCGGCTGGCGCTAGCGGGTCAGTGGCCCATCGGGGCCGGGCCCGCGCCTACCTTCTTGCGGATGAAGAAGGCCGCCGGGATCGCGAACAGCGAGATCACCGCGCCGTAGATGATGGCGGTGTGGAAGCCGGCCGCGACGGCCGCCGGGTCGGTGCTGCCGGGCTGGGCCAGCTCTGCCACCTTCGCCGAGAGCACCGTGACGAACAGTGCGGTTCCCGCCGCGCCCGCGAGCTGCTGGATCGAGCCGACGATCGCACTGCCGTGCGAGTAGAGCTCGGGGCGCAGCGCCGACAGACTCGCCGTGAACAGCGGCGTGAATACCAGCGCGAGGCCGATGCTCAGCGTCACGTGGGCGGCGAGCGCCCAGATCCAGGACGAGTGCTGGCCCAGGAACGTCATCGCCCACAGGTCTGCGCTGATGAGCACGGAACCGGTGACAAGCAGCGCCGTCGGGCCGATCGCGTCGTAGATGCGGCCGACGACCGGCGAGAGCAGGCCCATGATGAGGCCGCCGGGCAGGAGCAGCAGCCCGACCGACACGACCGGCAGCGCGAGCACCTCCACGAGGTACATCGGCAGCAGCACGATCACGCCGAACATCGCCATCATGCTGATCGCGAACATCACGATCGAGAAGGTGAACGTCTTCGACTTGAAGGTGCGCAGGTCGAGCAGGGCGTTGTCGGTGCGCTGCAGGAAGAGCTGACGCAGGATGAACAGCGCGATACCGACCAGGCCGACCGCCAGCGGCACCCAGAACTGCCAGGTGCCTGCCGCGGTGCCGGCCACGCTGAGCGCGTAGACCAGTCCGCCGAAGCCGAGCGCTGACAGCACGACCGAGACGATGTCGAACTTGGTCGGTCGCGGATCCGTGACGTTCTTCATCAACACGGCACCGACGATGAGCGCCGCCAGGGCGATCGGCAGAACGAGCACGAACATGAAGCGCCACGGGAGCACGCTCAGGATGAGCCCCGAGATCGTCGGCCCGATCGCCGGGG
>JAODAU010000152.1 GCA_025463615.1 Microbacteriaceae bacterium
GACGACGGCTCGCCCGACGTGTTCGCCCACTATTCGGCGATCAACTCGAGCGGCTACAAGACCCTCGACGAGAACCAGAAGGTCGAATTCGACCTGGCGCAGGGCCCCAAGGGTCCGCAGGCTGAGAACATCCGCCCGCTCTAAGTCTCGCTGAAACGAAGCCGGTCGCCCCAGTGGCGGCCGGCTTTGTTCGTTAAGCGCGGTTGTAGACCGCGCACGCGACGCGCGCAACCCACTGCGGGTCGCGCCCTACCCGCGAGTACTGTGCCAAGGTAGAGGTCTCAGCCGATCGGGGGTAACCATGCAGCTCACACGCAAGACGCTGTTCACCGGGGCACTCATCCTGCTGGCGACGGTGCTCGCCGTCGCGGCGATGGCATTCCTGCTGCGCTAGTCCGATCCTGCCTGCGGCATTTTTTCGCGTTGCCCTCGGTTGCAGTACGCGACGTTATGAATCACCGGCGCCGACAAGGATGGACAGATGACCGACACCGCAACGACCCCCCAGCCACAGACCGCAGAGTCCCAGTTCGAGCTCTTCCACTCCCGGCGTGAACTCTCCGTCGTGCAGCCCAAGGGCAGCCTTGCCCTGGTGAACACCCAGTGGATCGACTCCGAGCAGACCATCTGGGGCGTGCCCGGCACCTGGGCGCCCCGCGCGAAGGGCGAATCGGGGCTCGTGGTCACGGCCGCGGCATCCGACGGCATCACGGTCGACGGCGTGCTCGTCGACGGCCAGGCCGTCGTGCGCGGCAAGGATGACCCCCAGCCCAGCGAGATCGTTTTCAGCGACACGGTCACCGGCTTCGTGATCGCCAGCGAGGAGGGCACCTACGCGCTGCGCGTGTGGGATGCCGAGTCCGAGGGCATCCGGGAGTTCGGCAGCATCTCGGCCTTCGACTACGACCCCGCCTGGGTCATCACCGGCACGTTCACCGAGAATCCAGAGGGCACCACCGTCGGCTTCGAGCACCTCAAGGACGACGGTAAGACCCGTGACATGGCGGTTCCTGGCGAGATCCGCTTCTCGAAGGACGGCGTCGACTACAACGTCGCCGCCTTCAAGTCCGGTCGCGCGCTGCAGCTCGTCTTCGCGGACGCGACGAGCGGTGACAGCACGTACAGCGTGGGTCGCTTCCTGTTCGTCGCCCCCAACCAGGACGGCTCGATCACGCTCGACTTCAACCGCGCCATCCTGCCGCCCTGCGCCTTCAGCTACGCGTTCAACTGCCCGATGCCGCCCAAGCAGAACCGCTTCACCGTGCCCGTCGAGGCCGGCGAGAAGCAGGTGCTGAAGAAGGACGGCTCGCTGCTGCACGAGGAGTGACGCGCGCGGTCTTCGGATGTCCGCCGCGGCGGGCAGACTGGAGGCGTGTTCGTCGTCGTGTCCGCCTCCGTCGAGGGAGCAGTGCTCCGGGAGCTCGACGACTCGCTGACGCCGACCGCTGAGTCGGTGGAGGTGCCCCTGGCGCAGTTCGCCGTCGCGGCGGCCGAGCGGGAGCGCCGGCGTCCGCGCTGGGTGTGGGACGACACGGAGCGCTGGTACCCGCTGCTGCTGGCCGAGCGGGTGCGGATCGAGCGCTGCGTCGACCTGCGGCTCTCGCACGCCATCCTGCGCGGCTCGGTGCTGACCGCCGGCTCTCGGCTGGCCGCGTCGCCGCCCTCCTCCTGGGACCGGGCCGCGCCCGAGTCGGTCGAGCGCGTGGATGACGCCCTCTTCGACTTCGACCGTGAGCCGGATGCTGAGCCGGAGGACGTGCTGGCGGAGTTCCTGCTGCAGCGCGAGGCGATCGCCGGCGCGACGGATACCGCGCGCCTTGGCCTCCTGCTCGCCGCCGAGTCCGCCGGGGCGCTCGTCGCCGCCGAGATGTTCTACGCCGGGCTGCCCTGGCGCGCCGACGTGCACGACTCGATTCTGGCCGGCCACCTCGGTCCGCGACCGGCCAACGGCGAGCGGCCGGAGAAGCTGCGCGAGACGCTCGACCGGCTTCGCGTCGAGCTCGGGTCGCCCGAGCTGAACCCCGATTCGCCGCCCGACCTGCTCAAGGCGCTCGGGCGCGCGGGCCTGATGGTCAGATCCACCCGCTCCTGGGAGCTGAAGAAGCTCGAGCATCCCGCCATCCCGCCGCTGCTCGAGTACAAGAAGCTGGCGCGGCTGCTCAGTGCCAACGGCTGGCACTGGCTCGACACCAACGTGCGCGACGGACGGTTCCATCCGGAGTACGTTCCGGGTGGCGTGGTGACGGGTCGCTGGGCGAGCAAGGGCGGCGGGGGAGCGCTCCAGCTGCCCAAGCAGGTTCGGGGCGCGGTCATCGCCGACCCGGGCTGGAAGCTGGTGGTCGCCGACGCGTCGCAGCTGGAGCCGCGCATCCTGGCCGCCCTCGCCGGCGACCGGGGTATGGCCGAGGCCGGGGCGGCGGGCGACCTTTACGCCGGCATCGTGGCCAGCGGCGCCGTCGCAACTCGCGACCAGGCGAAGGTGGCGATGCTCGGCGCGATGTACGGGGCGACGACGGGCGAGAGCGGGCGGCTCATGCCGGCCCTGCAGCGCGCGTACCCGCGGGCCATCAAGCTCGTCGAGGACGCGGCCAGGGCAGGCGAGCGCGGCGAAAAGGTCACCACCCGGCTCGGGCGCAGCTCGCCGCTGCCGGGGGAGTCGTGGCGCGAGATCCAGGCCGACGCCTACGGCGAGGCCGCCACGGATGCCGACGCCAGCCGCGCGCGCGGCCAGGCGCGCGGCTGGGGCCGCTTCACGCGCAACTTCGTGGTGCAGGGCAGCGCGGCCGAGTGGGCGCTGTGCTGGATGGCGAGCCTGCGTCGATCCCTCGACGACCTCGGCGGGGGCGCCTGGATCACCGACTCGCCGCACCTCGTGTTCTTCATGCACGACGAGGTGGTGGTGCACTGCCCCGCGGATGCCGCACCCGCCGTCGAGGCGGCGGTGCGCGAGGCCGCGGCGGAGGCCGGCCGTCTCCTGTTCGGCGCGCTGCCCGTCACCTTCCCGCTCACCGTCGCGGTCGTCGACGACTACGGGCAGGCGAAGTAGACCTCAGGCCCGGGGTCGACGCCCGCGCTTCGGCCGCACGTCGCTGAGCGCGCGGAACGAGTCGAAGTCGCTGAGGGCCGCGACGGCCGCGCCGAGCCACGCCACGGCCGCCACGCCCTGCGCCTCGCGCGCGACGAGCGCCAGGTGCACCTCCGTGGCGAACGAGCCGTCGAGGCCCGGCGTGCGCGTCGTGGTGAGGTCGTGCTCCCACCAGCGGCGGTACGCCTCCGCGAGCAGCTTGGCGGCCGGCGGGTGCACGGTGCTCGTCACCAGCACCTGGTCGAGCATGTCGGTCCACTCGGGCAGGTGCTCGACCTCGGGCTCCGACATCCAGTGTGCGGCCTCCTCGGCGCCAGCGGCGGTGAGCCGGTAGAGCGGCAGCGCGTCGTCGGTGAGGCCGGCATCCTCGATCAGGGACTGCCGGCTCAGGCGGTCGAGCGTGCCGTAGATCTGGCCCACGTTGATCGGCTTGCGGTGCGGCGCCCGGCCGGCGAGCTCGGTGTGCAGCTGCAGCCCGTAGGCCGGCCCGAGCGTGAGGATGGCGAGCAGCCCACCGCGAACCGTCACGCGCCCTCCCAGAAAAGTTCTACCGAGTATAGGTCTCGCGAGCGAACACGGCAATTACACAGTTGTTATTCGGGCCCCTGATCAGGGATAATCGGTGCTGACGGCTCGCCGTCGAAAACTTCATAGCTTGCAGTCACCGTTCCGAGGTCGATGGGGAAGTCGCACCTCAACGGAATGGAGAAATCGTGACTGCAACACAAGCTGGCGTCACCGCACAGAAGGCCGCGGTGTCGCGCGGTGTGCTCTTTGTGCACTCCGCTCCACGGGCGCTGTGCCCCCACGTCGAGTGGGCGGCCGGGCGTGCGCTCGATCGCGCCGTGAACTTCGACTGGAACGACCAGCCCGTGCTCAAGGGCTCGATGCGCACCGAGTTCTACTGGGAGGGTGCCCAGGGCACCGGCGCGGCGCTCGCGTCCGCGCTGCGCGGCTGGGAGCACCTGCGCTACGAGGTGACCGAGGATCCCACGCCCGGCAGCGACGGCGGACGCTGGCTTCACACGCCCGACCTGGGCATCTTCTACGCGCAGACGGACACCGCCGGCAACGTCGTGATCCCCGAGGACCGGGTGCGCTACGCAATGGAGATCGCCGGATCCGAC
>JAODAU010000155.1 GCA_025463615.1 Microbacteriaceae bacterium
CGCGCGCCTCCTGGCCGGTGTTGACGGAGGAGACGTCGATGGTCGCCTCGATCTTCGAGTCCTCGAGGTTCGGCGCGGTGACGATCGAGACGTCGAACTTCTCGAACTTGCCGCGGACCTTGCTCACGCGCAGGTGCTTGACGGTGAACGAGACCTCGGAGTGCGTCGGGTCGAGAACCCAGGTGCCGGTGACGTAGTCGGGGTGGATGTCAGTGGTAGTCATGAAACCATGCAAGCGCATCGAGCCTGAGAACATTCCCGATTTGGGTGACGTGTCACAAATATTTTTTTCAGGACGGGCGACCGGCCGGCGACGAGTTGATCGAGCCGTCCGTCACGGCGACCCCGGCGAGCGCGACCTCGATCTTCTCCATGATCTCGGGGGAGAGCTTCACGCCCGCCGCCTTGACGTTGGAGGTGACCTGCTCCGGCCGCGACGCCCCGATGATGGCGGATGCCACGTTCGGGTTCTGCAGCACCCACGCGACGGCCAGCTGCGCCATCTCGAGGCCCGCCTCGGCGGCGATCGGCTTGAGCCCCTGCACGGCCTCGAGCACGTCGTCGCGCAGCAGGCGCGACATCGCGCTGTCGCCGCCCTTGCTGTCGGTGGCCCGCGAGTCCTTCGGCAGCGGCGCGCCCGGCAGGTACTTGCCCGTGAGCACGCCCTGCGCGATCGGCGACCAGACGATCTGCGAGATGCCGAGCTGCACGGATGCCGGAACCACCTTCTCCTCGATCACCCGGTAGAGCGCGGAGTACTGCGGCTGGTTCGAGATGAGCTGCACCCCGAGCTCCTTCGCGAGCGTGTGGCCGGCGAGCAGCTCCTCAGCGCTCCACTCCGAGACGCCGATGTAGAGCGCCTTGCCCTGGCGCACGACGTCGGCGAACGCCTGCATCGTCTCCTCGAGCGGTGTCTCGTGGTCGTAGCGGTGGGCCTGGTAGAGGTCCACGTAGTCGGTCTTCAGGCGCTTGAGCGAACCGTCGATCGACTCGAGGATGTGCTTGCGGGAGAGCCCGCTGTCGTTCGGTCCCTTGGGGCCGGTCGGCCAGAACACCTTGGTGACGATCTCGAGCGACGCGCGGCGCTCGCCCTTCAGCGCCTTGCCGAGCACCTTCTCGGCGGCCGTGTTGGCGTAGGCGTCCGCGGTGTCGAAGCTCGTGATTCCGGCGTCGAGGGCGGCGGCCACGCACTTGAGCGCGGTCTCGTTCTCGACCTGCGACCCGTGGGTCAGCCAGTTTCCGTAGGTGATCTCCGAGACTTTGAGCCCGCTGTTGCCGAGGTATCTGAATTCCATGAATCCCACGCTACTCGCGCGTAGCGTGAGCGCTATGACGGCGAAGAAGGTCGCACTGCTGCGGGGCATCAACGTGGGCACGGCGAAGGCGATCTCGATGGCCGACCTCGCCGCCGTCTTCGAGTCGCTCGGGCTCACGGGCGTGAAGACGGTGCTCCGTTCGGGCAACGTGGTGTTCGAGGGCGACGTGCGGGGTGCTGAACTGGCGGATGCGGTGGAGAGCGCCACTGGGGTGCGCGCGGGGGTGCTTGTGCTTGGGGCATCCGAGTTCCGCAGGATCGCCGCGGCGGACCCGTTCATCGGCGTCGCGACGGACGGCTCGAAGAGCTTCGTCACGTTCCTGGGGGAGCGACAGACCGGCCTCGAGGCACCGGATGCCGCGACCCTCGCCCCCGAACGGATCGCCCTCGCCCCCGACGCGATCTACCAGTGGATGCCCGACGGACTGCTGCAGAGCAGGGTGCCGAAATCGTTCTGGCGCGGGGTCTCGGGCATGGTCACGGCGCGCAACCGCAACACCGTCGAGAGGCTGCTGGCGCTGCTCGGCGACTGACGAAAGCTCCTCTCCCTCACAGGCGGCGCCCAGACTCGTCTGTGAGCGTAGTTGTGAAGTACGACACGAGTGCGTGACCACTGGTGCGAGTATGCCGCCAGCTATGGAACCAGATCGTGCTTCGAGATACCCCGCCTGTGTCGGGGATCGCCTCCCATCCGACGGCGCCCCTAGTCGCCCAGCGCACGCCGACGCGTGCGTGCTGAAACCCGGAAGAACCCCCTTGTGCATTATGAGAGTCCTCGCGTTCCCGCGCGCCCCCAAGACCCGCTGAACCTCCCCTCCGCCGCCCTCCCGGGCCTGAACGGACGCGCCGTGCGCTTCCTCGGCCACGTGGAGACGGTGCGCTGGGCGAAGCGTGCCGTCGCCGTGCTCGCGGTGCTGTTCGCCGTCGGCCTCGGCGCGAGCTACGGCGTGCCCGCGTACGCGCAGGCCGCGGCGACCCCGCCGCCGGTCGTGCTGCAGAGCTTCTCGGTGCAGAAGGCCGCGACCCCCGAGCCGCTGGCCGAGCGCGACGCGTACCAGGTGACCGCGCCGCCGCCCTTGGTCTGGCCGGTGGATCCGGCGAGCCCGATCGCGAGTCCCTTCGGTCCGCGGGTCTCGCCGTGCGCCGGCTGCTCGAGCATGCACGAGGGCGTCGACTTCGACGCGGGCTACGGCGCGCAGGTGCACGCCATCGCCGCCGGCACCGTCGTCGAGACCGACAACCCCAACTGGTCGGCGCTGGGCGTGCACGTGGCGATCGAGCACGTCATCGACGGCCAGACGATCGTGAGCGCGTACGGGCACATGCAGGTCGGCTCGATGCCCCTGCACGTGGGCGACACGGTCTATGCGGGCGAGGTGATCGGCCTCGTCGGCAGCACCGGCGCGAGCACCGGCCCGCACCTGCACTTCGAGATCCGGCTCGGCGGTTCGGACCCCACCAACCCGCTGCCGTGGATGCACGCGCGGCTCGGATAAGTTCTCCACAGGTTCACCCGCTGGACCGCCCCTGCCGTTATGGTGATCTCAAATGGTCACCACCGCTCCGACGGTCTCGATCGTCATCCCCGCCTGGAACGAGGCCTCGACCATTCGCGCGTGCCTCGAGGCCGCGCTGCTGCAGACCGTCGCCGCCCACGAGATCCTGGTGGTCGACAATCGCTCCACGGACGCCACCGCCGAGATCGTGCGCGACGTGCAGCTCGAGAACCCGGGTGCCCCGATCCGTTACCTGGAGCAGCACGGGGAGCAGGGGCTGGTGCCGACCCGCAACTTCGGCCTCGACCAGGCCACCGGCGAGGTGATCGGGCGCATCGACGCCGACTCGATCCTCGAGCCGGACTGGGTGGAGCAGGTGTCGCGGGCCTTCGAGGACGCGGGCGTCTCCGCGGCCACCGGGCCGGTGCACTACTACGACATGCCGCTGCGACGCTTCGGCCTCAAGGCCGACGACACGGTGCGACAGCTCGTGCTGCGGCTCACCCGCGACTACCACTTCCTGTTCGGCAGCAACATGGCCCTGCGCCGCCGGGCGTGGCTGGAGATCCGCTCCGACACCTGCCGCGACGAGGCCGACCTGCTGCACGAGGACATCGATCTCTCCATTCATCTCGCCCAGCATCGGCTGCGCATCGTCTACGTGCCGAGCATGGTGAGCGGGATGTCCGCGCGGCGCCTCGAGGACTCGCCGCGCGACTACGCCTACTACGCGATGCGCTTCGATCGCACGTATGCCGCCCACGGCATCCGCAACCCGGTGCTCCGCGCGCCGATGCTCGTCTTCCTCGCGATCTACCCGGCCACCAAGGCGATCTGGATGATCCGGGCGCGCCGCTCGCTCGCCGCGGCGCAGTAGGTCGGCACCCAGCATCCGGGGCTAGCGTCGGAGGCGTGGGAACCTTCGCGACGGTCTGGCGTTCCAGGATGCTGTCCGCCTTCACCGGCAGCGCCACCGGCCAGGCCGAGTGGGTGCGCCGCATCGAGCAGGGCGACGACGCGGGTTTCTTCGGGCCGGACTCGGCGGCCTGGGTGGTGCACGGGGGAATGGCGACGCTGCCCGCCGGCATCCGCGCGCTGCTCATGCAGGCGCTGCACCCCGGCGCGATGGCGGGGGTGCACGACTGGTCGCGGTACCGCGACGATCCGCTCGGGCGGCTCACCGGCACCATCCAGTGGCTCGTCTCGGTGACGTTCTGCGACACCGCCGGCGCGGAGCGGGAGTCGGCACGGGTCGCGCGCTTCCACGATCGGGTGCGCGGCACATACCTCGACGCGGACGGCGTCGAGCGCGACTACTCGGCGGGCGACCCGGAGCTGCTCTCGTGGGTGCACGTCGTCTTCACCGACGCCTTCCTCGGCAGCCACCTCGTCTGGGGCCGGCCGATTCCGGGCGGCGCAGATGAGTACGTGCGCGAGTGGGCGACCGCCGGGGAGCTGGTGGGCGTCGAGGCGCCGCCGCGCAGCCTGGAGGAGCTCCGTGCCCAGCTCACCGCGTTCGCGCCGGCGCTCAAGAGCGACGAGCGCGTGGCGGAGGCGGTGCGTTTCATCCGCTCACCCGGCCTGCCCCCGGGCATGATGCCGGCCTACCGCCTGCTGTTCGCAGGCGCGGTCGCCTCGATCCCGCGGAAGTACCGGCGCATGCTCGGGCTCCGCCGCGCCTGGTGGCCGGCCGTCTCGGCGACGCGGCTGCTGTTGTTCTTCGCCGGCCGCATCCTGGGAACCGGGTCGAGCGCCGAGTCGGCGGCCCGACGGCGGCTCGCCCGGCTGGGATCCGACGCGCGGATCGGGAATGGCGGGCGCAACGCCTCCGTTTGACCGGGTGATCGCGTCCCCCCTGAGAGGAATCACCATGACCATCGTCGTCACCGGAGCAACCGGCCAGCTCGGCAGGCTCGCCATCGAGAGCCTGCTCGCGCGGGGGGTTGCCGCATCCGACATCCTGGCCGCCGGCCGCTCGGCGGAGAAGCTCGCGCCCCTGGCCGACCTCGGCGTGGGGACGGCGCGCATCGACTTCACCGAGCCCGCCTCGCTCGAGGCCGCGTTCGCGGGTGCCGACGCGGTTCTGCTCGTCTCGGCCAGCGAGCCGGGCCAGCGCGTCGCCCAGCACGCGAACGCGATCGACGCGGCGAAGGCGGCAGGCGTGGGCCACGTCGTCTACACGAGCGCCCCGCGCGCCGACACGACCGAGCTTGTGCTGGCGCCCGAGCACAAGGCCACCGAGGAGCTGCTCGTCGCGAGCGGACTCCCCGTCACGATCCTGCGCAACAACTGGTACACCGAGAACTACGCCGGCACGTTCGCCCAGGCGCGCGAGACCGGCCGGGTGGTCGGCAACACCGGCGAGGGCCGGGTCGCCAGCGCCACCCGCGCCGACTACGCGGATGCCGCCGCCGTCGTGCTCACCACCGACGGCCACGTCGGCGCGACCTACGAGCTCGGCGGGGACACCGCCTGGAACTTCCACGAGCTGGCGGCCGTCTTCGCCGAGGTGCTCGGGCGAGACGTGGTCTACACGCCGGTGAGCGCCGAGGAGCACCGCGCCCAGCTACTGGCCGCGGGCCTCGACGAGGGCACGGCCGCATTCGTCGTCGCACTGGACGCGAACATCGCGGCCGGCACGCTCGCGGAGGTCACCGGCGACCTCTCGCGGCTCATCGGTCGCCCCACCACGCCGCTCATCGACGCGGTGCGCGCCTTCGCCTGAAATCGGCGGCAATGTCGGTGCGGGCGGGTAGATTGCTCACGAGATGAGCAAGCAGGACGGCAGCAACCGGCAGGTGAGCGCGGCCTCCGTGGACAGCACGACGGCCACGATCCTGCACGTCGACCTCGACGCATTCTTTGCGTCGGTGGAACTGCTCGACCGCCCCGACCTCGTGGACGTGCCCGTCGTCGTGGCCGGCAAGTCGCTGCGCTCGGTCGTGACCGCGGCGAACTATCCGGCGCGCAAGTTCGGCGTCACCTCGGCGATCTCGCTCGGCCGCGCCATGCAGCTCTGCCCGCACGCGATCGTGCTCGAGCCGCACTTCGAGAAGTACCGCTACTACTCGTCGAAGGTCATGTCGATCTTCGACGACATCACGCCGATCGTGGAGCGCCTCGGCATCGACGAGGCCTTCCTCGACGTGGCCGGCGCCCGCGGCGTGTTCGGGTCTCCCGCGGAGATCGGGCAGCTCATCCGTCGGCAGGTGTTCGCGGAGACCGGGCTGCGCTGTTCGGTGGGGGCGGCATCCACCAAGTTCGTGGCGAAGCTGGCCTCCGGGCGGGCCAAGCCCGACGGCCTGCTCGTCGTGCCGGCCGACGAGACGCTCGCGTTCCTGCATCCGCAGCCCGTCGGCGCGCTCTGGGGAGTGGGTGCCGTCACCGAGAAGTCGCTCACGGATCGCGGCCTCCGCACCATCGGCGACATCGCCGTCACCCCGCTCGCCACCCTGCAGCGCGCGGTCGGCGTGGCGGGCGGCCGCAAGCTGCACGAGCTGGCGAACGGCATCGACCCGCGCCACGTGAGCACGCGCCCGGTGGAGAAGAGCATCGGCCACGAGGTCACCTTCGAGACGGACACCACCGACATGGAGGGGTTGCGACGCGAGCTGCTGCGGCAGTCGTCGGCCGTGGCCGTGCGGATGCGGGCGGGCGGCTGGGTGGGCCGCACCGTCGTGCTCAAGCTGCGCTACGCCGACTTCACCACGATCTCCCGCTCGCGCACGCTCTCCGAGCCCACCGACCTCGGCCGCCGCATCTACGAGGAGGTGGGAGAGATCCATCGCTCCCTCGGCGAGCACGGGCCGGTGCGGCTGATCGGCGTGCGCATGGAGCAGCTCACGCAGGGTGACGAGCAGGCCGCCTCGCTGTGGGACGACGACGAGACCTGGCGCGAGGCCGAGGACACGATGGATGCCGTCACCGCCCGCTTCGGCCGCGGCGCCCTCACCCCGGCCGCCCTGCTCGGCGCGAAGCGTCCCCGTGGCGACGCCAGCAACGCGCATCGCATCGACTACTGAGCGCGCAATAGGCTCGGGGTCATGGCAGACAACTCCCGCGATCGCGCCCCGATCGAGCCGCAGAGCGTCGATGCGCCGCTCTCCACCTCCGCCGTGTTCCTGGTGCTGTCGATCGCCGACGGCGATGACGCCGCGTCGCGTGTGCGGGACGTGATCTCCGACATCGGCGGGCTGGTGCGCGCCGTGGGGTTCCGCGACCTGGGCGGCCACCTGTCGTGCAACGTCGGCATCGGCGCGGACGCGTGGGAGCGGTTCGGGCAGGCATCCAGGCCGGCGCAGCTGCGGCGCTTTCTCGAGATCCGGGGCTCGGTGCACACGGCCGTGGCCACGCCCGGGGACCTGCTGTTCCACATCCGGGCCGAGCGCGCCGACATGTGCTTCGAGCTGGAGCGGCTCATCCTCGAGAAGCTCGGCGCGGATGTCACGGTGCAGGACGAGACGCAGGGGTTCCGCTACTTCGACGCACGCGACCTGCTCGGCTTCGTCGACGGCACCGAGAACCCGACCGGGCAGTCGATGCTGGAGTCGTCGCTCGTCGGCGACGAGGATCCCGCGTTCGCGGGCGGCAGCTACGTGGTGGTGCAGAAATACGTGCACGACCTCGCCAAGTGGAACGCGCTGACCACCGAGCAGCAGCAGTCGGTGATCGGGCGCACCAAGCCCGACAACGTGGAGCTGGAGCAGGCCGACGGCGAGCGGAAGTCGCACAAGTCGCTCAACACGATCACCGATGCGAACGGGGTGGAGCACGACATCCTGCGCGACAACATGCCGTTCGGGAGCCCGGCCGCGGGCCAGTACGGCACCTATTTCATCGGCTACGCGCGCGAGCTCTGGGTGATCGAGCAGATGCTGCGCAACATGTTCATGGGCGACCCGCTGGGGGAGCACGACCGCATCCTCGACGTCTCCACGGCGATCACCGGCACGACGTTCTTCGTGCCGTCGAACGACGTGCTCGAGGCCCTGGCCGGATAGGGTCGGGACCATGACTGACGCACAGGCCCCCGACGAGAACGAGGGCACGGTGGCGGATGATGCCGAGCAGCCCCCGTTGGGCGGCGTGCCGTTCTCCACGCTCTACAGCGATCCGATTCCCTTCGGCAGCCCGCCCGCCGAGGAGGTCACCGTCGTCGGCGAGATCCCCTGGGAGCTCCGCGAGGAGTAACCGGTCGCTGAGGTTCTCGAAGCGGACCTTCGAGAGCCTCAGGGACCACCCT
>JAODAU010000234.1 GCA_025463615.1 Microbacteriaceae bacterium
TGCCGTTGTCGATGTAGCTCTGGAGAATGTCGGAGTCGAGTGGGTAGTCGTGGTGCCATACGGCGGGCTCGATTGCACCGGCCTGGACGCTGGCGCGGATGGTCCAGAAGGTAGCTCGGGCGTAGAGCCAGACTTCGCGGGCGAGGTTCTCGGCCGGCTCACCGAACACTTTGCGGAGGGTGTCGTTGAGGTACGCGAACGCTTGGGCGTACGTGTTGGCCGGGTCGAAGAAACGGCGGGTGAACTGCCGGGTTGTGAGGGCGGCGATGATGGCGATAGCGACGGGGAAGCGGGCAGGCAGTTCTGCTTCGCTGCCCAGGCCCGACGGCCACTGAGCGGTGATGACGGTGAGGTACAAGCGCACGTCGATTCGGTTCTCTCTCTTCAGTCGGCGGAAGTGGTGTTCGGTTTTGATGCAGGCGTCGTCGACGGGGTGCTGGAGGCTGGGGTTGTCGCCGAGTCCGACCCATCGCCGGTGGCGGACGCAGACCATGCCGTCGAAGTGGGGGTGTTGCTCGATTCGCTCGCCGTGAGCGCAGAGTGTGCACAGGACGCGAGGTCCCAGAAGTGCTGCGCAGTGCAGGCAGCTGGTTCCGTCTCGATGGGTCAACCAGCCGGCAGGGTTGGCGGTGAGGTCGAGGGTGTCTCGTTCGAGTTTGCGAGCAAGGGCTTGCTTCCACGCTTCGACTCTTGTCAGCTGAGGGTTGTTCTTGCGTTCGAGGGTGGTGAGGTGGGCTCGGTGCTCTGCTGTCTCGGCGTTTGCGGTGAGCACGCGGTTGCTGTAGCTGTCGAGTGTCTCGCGGTGGCGGGGCCGCGGGCGGAACACGTAGGGGCGTGAGGGGTAGGTCATTTCTGTCCTTCCACGATGTTGATTTTGGAGGTTCTTGACTGCTGGCGCTCGCGCATTGCTTCGTAGGGGAATCCTTCGGCTGGAGTTGTGGGCGCGGCCGTCGGAGCAGTGAGCGGAGCGAGAGTGGCCGCGGGCGTGTCCGACCTTTCGGCAGGGACAACGGGTGCCGGAAGGGTAACCTTCGGTCGAGCGGTGGTCTTGCGTGCACGGGGCCGTGGCGACCTCTTCTCGGTCGTCACGAGCGCAGCGTCGGGCAGGGTGGCTTCGGGGGTGGCGCCCGGTTTCGGCGCTCTCCGCGGTGCGTGGCGTCCCTGCTCGGCGACCCAGTCGATGACCTGAGCGTCGAGCAGCGATTTGGTGAGCTCTTCGCGTTCGATGCTGGGGTCTGTGATGGCTTCGATGGACGCGTCGATGAGGAGTCGTCCGAGGGAGCCGATGCGTCCGCCGGTCCGCTGGTGCAGGTACTCGTGCATGGCGGGGAGGGCGCCGAGAGGGTGGTGACGGAGTGGAAGAGCCTTCTCGAAGTCGGCGATGAGGCCCCTCCAGAGGGCTCGGTCTTCCGGCGAGCTCAGGTTGTAGGGGCGGACGTCGACCATTGTGAATCGAGCGCCGACCTGGTCGCCGCGCCAGTCGGCGAGAATCTGGCCCTTGTCGATGTTGATGCCGGAGTAGACGAACGTGGCGTTGACATCGTTGTGGAGTTGCTTCAGCACGTCGATGGTCTCTCCGTTGCCGTTGCTCTTCGGAGAGAGGTTCTGGAACTCGTCGACGATGATGACCTCGGTCTGGGCGCGTGCGAGCATCTCCACGACTCGAACTTGGAGCGCGTCTCGGGGTTCGGAAGGCTTCACCGCGCCCGTCCATTCGAGCTCCAACGACTTATTGTCACCTTTTAGCTGCTAGAGGGCGTCAGAATATGCAGCATCCGCCCATAGTCTGGGCCGGGTCTCGAAACCGTGCGCGAGTCAGAAGGGCGATACGACGTCGTTCGAACAGCCGGATCCTCAGGCCATAAGTCTCGCGATTCGTGAGACAAGTCTCCCTTTGCCTGAGCACTGACAGTGGAGCGAGTGACGGGAATCGAACCCGCGCTACCAGCTTGGGAAGCTGGAGTTCTGCCATTGAACTACACTCGCGCGCGCTCCCGCTGGGAGCGAAAGCACTTTCGTGCTTTCGCCGCGGGCGCCAGCGCCGATGGCCGTCCCGGCCATCGGTACCTGAGTTCAGAGCTTACCGGACAGGCAGATGACATGCCCATCCGCATCCCGCACCACCGCCATCCGCTCCCCCCACGCCTGCTCCGCGGTCGGATCGATGACCACACCCCCGCGGGCCTCCCACGCCGCGACCACGGCATCCAGCTCGTCGACCGCGAAGGTGATCGACACCGTCGGATTTTCCGGCACGAGGGTGGGGCGCTCGTGGAGCATGAGCTGCACTCCGTCCGTGGTGGCGAGCCAGGCCATGTCGCGGCTGCGGTTCTGCAGGGTGAGGCCCACGACATCCGAATAGAAGGCGAGCGCGGCGTCGAGTGAGTTGACCGAGACGATGAGGCGGCTGAGCGTGACCATGGTTTCATCCTGTAGGTTTGACAGGTGCCTGTCAAACGAGATGATGCCGTGACCGCCGTCGTCGACGAGGTCTTCCGCGCCAGCGGAGCCCTGCTCGCCGCCGGCGACGAGCTGGCCGCGAGGGCCGGGCTCACCAGCGCGCGCTGGCAGGTGCTGGGCAGACTCGCGGATGACGGCCCCATGACCGTCTCGGAGCTGGCCCGCCGGCGGGGCATGCGGCGCCAGTCCGCGCAGGAGGCCGTGGACCGGCTTGCGCGGGACGGGCTGGTGGAGAAGGCGCCGAACGCCGCGGATCGGCGCGCCCCCAGCATCCGCCTGCTCGCTGCGGGGCGCGCGGCGCTCGCCACGATCGAGCCGGCACGCGCCTCTTGGGCGCGGGAGGCGGGCGGCGACCTCACCGTGGCGGAGCTCGTGCAGCTCGCCTCCCTGCTCGGCCGCCTGCGCGGCGCGGCCGTTCGGTAGGCTCGTCGCATGCTGCTCTCGGATCGCGACATCAGGGCTGAACTCGACTCCGGGCGGGTGGGGCTGGAGCCCTACGAGCCCGCCATGATCCAGCCGTCGAGCGTGGATGTGCGGCTCGACCGCTTCTTCCGGCTGTTCGACAACCACAAGTACCCGTTCATCGACCCGGCCGTCGACCAGCCCGAGCTCACGCGGCTCGTCGAGACCGCGCCCGACCAGCCGTTCATCCTGCACCCGGGCGAGTTCGTGCTCGGCTCCACCTACGAGCTCGTCACGCTGCCGGATGACCTCGCCGCCCGCCTCGAGGGCAAGAGCTCGCTCGGCCGCCTCGGCCTTCTCACGCACTCGACCGCCGGATTCGTCGACCCCGGGTTCAGCGGCCACGTCACCCTCGAGCTCTCGAACGTGGCGACCCTGCCGATCAAGCTGTGGCCGGGCATGAAGATCGGGCAGCTCTGCTTCATCCGCACCAGCTCGCCGGTGGAGAACCCCTACGGATCGGGTCCATACGGCAACCGCTACCAGGGGCAGCGCGGGCCCACGGCGTCCCGCTCGTTCCAGAACTTCCACGTGACGCGCATCGAGCGCGAGGCCGAGCTCGACTAGAGCTGCGCGAGCTGCCAGCCCAGCCACGGGCTGAAGGCGAACGGCGCCGCCTCGACCGCGCCGCTCAGTGCGGCGGGCGCTAGCCACGCGAACTCGCTCACCTCGTCGGGGTTCGGGTCGACGGCATCCGTCGTCACCGCGCGGAAGACCGGGCAGATCTCGTTCTCGACGATTCCGGATGCGTCCACCGCACGATAGCGGAAGTCCGGCAGCACGACCTCCACCGCCTCCACCGCGATGCCCAGCTCGAAGCGCGCACGCCGCGCGATCGCGTCCGCCATCGTCTCGCCGGGCGCGGGGTGACCGCAGAACGAGTTGGTCCAGACTCCCGGCCAGGTCACCTTCGAGAGGGCCCGGCGGGTGACCAGCACGAGCCCCTCGGCGTTGTACACATGGCACGAGAAAGCGAGGTGCAGGGGCGTCTCCGCGGTGTGCACTACTCCCTTTTGGGCTGATCCGACAGGGGTTCCCCGATCATCGACCAGAACGACCAGCTCCGTGTCTGCCGCCATATCCGTCCGTTACCCTGTCACTGTGACCGGCCACCAGGGGAGTTCCGTCTCAGAGAGACAGGCGCTCGTCGATGCCGTGCTTGATCGTTTCTTCAGCCTAGCCAAGAAGCGCGCAGAGGGCTTTGGGGTTGACTACGTCAAGCTCTGGCAGGTGCTGGAGTCCAACACGATCGGCGGCAAGCGCTTCCGCCCGCGCATGGTGATGACGGCGTACGAGGGCCTCGGCGGCACCGATCTCGAGGCGGCCGCGAACGTCGGCGCGGCCTTCGAGCTGCTTCACACCGCGCTCATCGTGCACGACGACGTGATCGACCGCGACTTCAGCCGTCGGGGTGCGCCCAACGTCTCGGGCAGCTACCGCGACATCGCCACGACCGCCGGCATCCCGCTGCCCAGGGCCGAGCACCGCGGCATCTCCACAGCCGTGATCGCCGGCGACCTCGCCCTCTTCAACTCGCTGCGCCTCATCGACCGCAGCGGCGCCAGCGACGAGGTACGCGCCCGCCTGCTGGAGATCATGGATGAGGCCCTCTTCGCCAGCGCGGCCGGCGAGCTGATCGACGTGGACTTCTCCATCACCACCGACGTTCCGCGCGTGCACGACGTACTCACCATGGAGCGGTACAAGACCGCGGTCTACTCGTTCGAATGCCCGCTGCAGGCAGGCGCCGTGCTCGCCGGCGCCAGCGAGGAGGCGGTCACCGCCCTCGGCCGGTTCGGCCGCGAGATCGGAATCGCGTACCAGATCGTCGACGACCTGCTCGGCGTCTTCGGCACCGAGGCGCAGACCGGCAAGACCACCATCGGCGACCTGCGCGAGGGCAAGCGCACCGTGCTCATCGCCTATGCCACGAGCACGCCGGCCTGGCCGCTGATCGAGCACCTCGTGGGCAAGCCCGACCTCAACCACGACGAGGCCGACTACGTGCGCGAGGTGCTGACCAGCTCCGGATGCCGCGGCTTCACCGAGGGCCTGGCCCGCAACTACACCAACGAGGCGCTGGGCCACCTCGCGAGCCCCGAGATCCCGGAGGCCCTGCGCGCCGCCCTCGAACCGCTCGCGACGGACGTGCTGAGCAGGGTCAAGTGACGCGGCTCGCGCTCTATGACCGGGTGGCGGACGAGACGGCGAGCATCGTCATCCGCCGCTACTCCACGTCGTTCGGGCTGGCCTCGCGGCTGCTCTCGGCGCCGGTTCGCCGGCACGTCGAGAACATCTACGCGCTCGTGCGGGTCGCCGACGAGATCGTGGACGGCGCCGCGACCGACGCGGGGCTCGACGCACTGGGCGCCGCCGGCATACTGTACGATCTGGAGCGCGACACCGACGCGGCGATGCTCACCGGGTTCAGCGCCAACCTCGTCGTGCACGCGTTCGCGCGCACCGCCCGCGAGAGCGGCTTCGGTTCGGAGCTGACGCAGCCGTTCTTCGAGTCGATGCGCGCCGACCTAAGCCAGACCGAGCACGATGCCGAGTCCTTCGACCGCTACGTCTACGGCTCGGCTGAGGTCGTCGGGCTGATGTGCCTGCGTTCATTCCTGCTCGGGCATGCGATCACCCCCGAGACGGATGCCCGGCTCACCCACGGCGCGCGCCGCCTCGGCGCGGCCTTCCAGAAGGTCAACTTCCTGCGCGACCTCTCCGCCGACTTCGAGACGCTCGGTCGCAGCTACTTCCCGGGCGTCGCGGTCGACTCCTTCACGGAGGCGGAGAAGAACCGCCTGCTCGACGATATCGACGCCGACCTGCGCGAGTCCGCCGTGGCGCTGCCGCTGCTGCCGAACTCCTCGCGCCGGGCGGTCGCGCTCGCACAGGGACTGTTCACCGAGCTCGCCGTTCGACTGCGCGCCACGCCCGCCGACCAGCTCGTGCGCTCACGCGTGCGGGTGCCCGACCCGGTGAAGCTGCGCATCGCTGCCGCCGCGGTCGCGGGGCGGCGCCCGTGACCACCGCCGTCGTGATCGGCGGGGGCATTGCCGGGCTCGCCAGCGCCGCGCTGCTCGCGCGCGACGGCTACGAGGTGACGCTGCTCGAGAAGCGCGACCAGCTGGGCGGCAGGGCCGGCAGCTGGCAGAAGGACGGCTTCCGCTTCGACACCGGCCCGAGCTGGTACCTCATGCCGGAGGTGTTCGACCACTTCTTCCGCCTGATGGACACGAGCGCGGCCGAGCAGCTGCGGCTCGTCAGCCTCGACCCGGGCTACCGCGTGATCTTCGAGGGCGTGGCCGAGCCGCTCGACATCGCCGCCAGCCGCGAGGAGAACCTCGACCTCTTCGAGTCGATTGAGAAGGGGTCGCGCGCGAAGATGGAGCGGTACCTCGCCTCGGCGGGCGAGACGTACGAGATCGCCAAGCGGCGGTTTCTCTACACGAGCTTCGCCAGCATCCGTCCGCTGCTGCGGCGCGACGTGCTGTCGCGCATGGGCACGCTCGGCCGGCTGCTGCTGAGGCCGCTCGCCTCGCTCGTCGGCCGCACCGTGCGCGACCGGCGGCTGCGCCAGGTGCTCGGCTACCCCGCGGTGTTCCTCGGCTCGTCGCCATATAACGCTCCGAGCATGTACCACCTGATGAGCCACCTCGACCTCGAGGGCGGCGTGCTCTACCCGGAGGGCGGCTTCGCCCGGCTGATCGAGGCGATCGCCGACCTCGCCCGCGGCGCCGGCGTCACCATCGTCACGGAGGCGACGGCGACCGCGATCACGACGGCCTCGCGCAAGGCGACCGGCGTCGACTACACGGATGCCGCGGGCGCCTCCCACCACGTCGCGGCCGACGTCGTCGTCTCCGCCGCCGACCTGCACCACAGCGAGACCACGCTCCTACCGCGCGAGCTGCAGACCTACCCCGAGGAGTACTGGGCGAAGAAGACGCCGGGCCCCAGCGCGCTGCTGCTCTACCTCGGCGTGCGCGGCGAGCTGCCCGAGCTCGAGCACCACACCCTCTTCTTCGCGCGCGACTGGCGCAGGGGCTTCGACCGCATCTTCGGCGCGAACCCGTCGATCCCGGACCCGGCATCCCTCTACGTCTGCAAGCCGAGCGGCATCGACCCGGATGTCGCGCCCGACGGCCACGAGAACCTGTTCGTGCTCGTGCCCATCCCCGCCGAGCCCTCGCTCGGCCGCGGCGCCGACCTCGATGCGGTGGCGGATCGGGTGATCGCGCAGGTCGCCGACTGGGCGCGCATCCCCGACCTCGCGTCCCGCATCGTGCTGCGGCGCGCGGTCGGCCCGCAGGACTTCGTCGACGACCTCAACTCGTGGCGCGGAACGGCCCTCGGGCCGGCGCACACGCTGCGGCAGAGCGCCATGTTCCGCGCGGGCAACAAGAGCACGAAGGTGAAGGGGCTGTACTTCGCCGGCGGCTCCACCATCCCCGGCATCGGCCTGCCGATGTGCCTCATCAGCGCGGAGGTGCTGGTCAAGCGGCTGCGCGGCGACACCTCGACCGAGCCGCTGCCCGAGCCGCTGCGGCGCACGCTGAGCTGATGGGCATCCTCTACCTGCTCGCGCTTCTCGTGGCGCTCACCGGCATGGTGCTGCTGGATCGCCGCTTCCGCCTGTTCTTCTGGCGCGCCCCCCGCCGCGCGGCGGCGGTGCTGCTCACGGGGGTCGTGTTCTTCCTGGCCTGGGACCTCGCGGGCATCGGGCTCGGCGTGTTCTTCCGTGGCGTCACGCCGTTCATGACCGGCATCGTGATCGCGCGCGAGCTGCCGCTCGAGGAGGTCTTCTTCCTCGCCCTGCTCTGCTACCTGACGATGAACCTCTTCGGCTTCTTCTCGGCTCGGAGGCGTCCATGAACTACTGGTCCCTCAACCTCATCTTCCTTGCGGTAGTCGC
>JAODAU010000247.1 GCA_025463615.1 Microbacteriaceae bacterium
GCTGCTCACGGACGCGATCCTGGCGATGGCGACCGCGCGACTCGACATCGAATACGTGCCGACCGCGGCCGACGCGCCCCTCGACGAGTACGCGGCGCGCGCACGCGACGTGATCGTCGCGAACGCGTAGCAAGTATTCTAGAGGATCTGACCTACTCGCAGCAGGTGGTGACCGTGGACCAGCCCTTTCACGAGGCTCGGATCTCCACCGAGGCGATCCGCGCGAACGCCGCGGTGCTCGCCGCCCGGCTCGGCGACCGCATCCTGGTGGCGGATGTCTCGGCCGACGCCCTCGGCCATGGCGCCGTCGCCTCGGCGCACGCGGCCATCGCGGGGGGAGCCCGCGCGATCGCCGTTGAGGACGAAGCCGCGGCCGGCGAGCTGCGCGAGGCGGGCGTGCTCGCCGAGATCCTCGTGGGCGTCGAGGCCGTCGCCGAACCGCTCTACGGGCTGGACGACGACGAGGCCCTGCGCCCCGCGATGACGGTGAGCGCCCTCGTGGTCGGCACGAAGCGCGTCGAGCCCGGCGACGGCGTCTCCTACGGCTACACCTGGCGCGCGCAGCGTGCCGGGCACCTCGCGATGGTGCGGATCGGCTACGCCGACGGCCTCGACCGCATCGCCTCGAACACCGGCACCCTGGTGCTCGGCAACCAGCGCCGTCGCATCGCCGGGCGCGTGGCCATGAACGTGCTGATGCTCGACCTCGGCGAGGACGAGGCGCTGGTCGGCGACCGGGCGCTCGTCTTCGGGGGCACCCGCCGTGCATCCGAGTGGGCGCGATCCATCGAGCGCAGGCCGGACGAGGTCGCGATCGAGTTCGCCCAGAAGCTGCCGAGGTTCTGGTCGTGAGCGGCGCCGGGCCCGTCGCGAGCATCGACCTCGCCGCGCACCGCAGGAACCTCGAGCTGGTCGCGACACGCGTCGCGCCCTCCAGCGTGATGGCGGTGGTCAAGGCGGATGGCTACGGGCACGGGCTGCTGCCGATCGCGCGCAGCGCGGTGGGCGCCGGCATCCGCTGGCTCGGATCGCTGGATGTCGCGACCGCCCTGGAACTCCGCGCCGGCGGCATCGACGACGAGACCGCCCTCTTCGCGTGGCTGCTCTCGCCCACGGACGACCTGAAGTCCGCCATCGACGCGGGCGTCGACCTGGGCGTCTCGACGGTCGTCGAGCTCGCGGCGATCGAACGCGCGGAGCCCGCGACGCCGGCCCGCGTGCACCTCAAGATCGACACCGGCCTGCACCGCAACGGCGCGTCGCCCGACGACTGGCCGGGCCTCGTCACGCGGGCCGTGGAGCTGGAGACCGCGGGCATCGTGGAGCTGGTGGGCGTCTGGAGCCACATCTCCGAGGCGTCCGACGACGACGACACGGTGTCGATCACCCGCTTCCACGACGCGATCGCGCTCGCCCAGGCGATCGGTGCGGACTTCGAGCTGCGGCACCTCGCGGCCAGCGCCGCGAGCTTCGCCCGGGCCGACGCGCGCTTCGACCTCGTTCGCGTCGGTGCGTTCGGCTACGGCATCGCCCCCGGTGGCGGCATCGCGCCGGCCCAGCTCGGCCTCGTGCCGGTGATGACGCTGAGCGCGCCCGTGCTGTCCGTCGGCGAGGGCTATGCGACGGTCGGGATCGGGTACGGCCACGGGATCAGCAGCGCCGTCGTCGAGACGGTGACGGTGGCGATCGATGGGGTGCGGCATCCGATCGTCTCGATCGACCGGGACCACATGCTGGTGATGATCGGCGAGACACCGGTGGTGGCGGGGGAGCGCGCACTGCTCTGGGGGCCGGGAACGCACGGCGAGGCCACGCTGCAGGAGTGGGCGGATGCCCTGGGCACGATCGGCGAGGAGCTCGTGACCCGGCTCTCCGACACCGTCCCGCGCACCTACACGGATTAACGACGAAGGCCCCCGGCGATGCCGAGGGCCTTCGGTGAAGATCTGGGGACTAAGAGCGGTTGTCCTGCTGCAGGCGAGCCGACTCGTCGTGCCAGTCGCTGGCGACGGCGGAGAGCTTCTCCTGGTACTTGCGACCGTGGTGCGCGCAGAACAGCAACTCGCTCGAGCCGATGGCGACGCGGATGTAGGCCTGCGCGCCGCAGCTGTCGCAGCGGTCGGAGGCGGTGAGCTCGTGGCTGGAGTCGAGATCCACAGCAGTCGTTTCGGGTGCGATCTGTGACATGAGATGCTCCTCCAGTTTCTGATCGAAAATTCGCGGGTGTGCTGACGAACACCTCTATACAAACACGGCGATGTTGCAACGATGCTACGAAAGGCCCGCATTTCGCTGAACGCGTACGCCTTCGAGTGTCACTGTCGGCCACATGCGCCGCCGTCGTTAGTGTTTAACCCGGCCGGAGCGACATCCATTCCCTTGCTGCTCACCGGCAGCCTTCGTTTTTTGCTAGGAGATCCCTGTGCCCGGTTCGGACTATTCGGCGAGACACCTCTCGGTGCTCGAGGGCCTCGAGGCCGTGCGCAAGCGCCCCGGCATGTACATCGGTTCGACCGACTCGCGCGGGCTCATGCACTGCCTCTGGGAGATCATCGACAACTCCGTGGATGAGGCGCTCGGCGGCAACGGCGACCGCATCGACGTCATCCTGCACCAGGACGCCAGCGTCGAGGTGCGCGACCGCGCCCGAGGCATCCCGGTCGACATCGAGCCCAAGACCGGACTCTCGGGCGTCGAGGTCGTCTTCACCAAGCTGCACGCCGGCGGCAAGTTCGGCAGCGGGTCGTACGCGGCATCCGGCGGCCTGCACGGCGTCGGCGCCTCGGTGGTCAACGCGCTCTCCGAGCGGCTCGACGTCGAGGTCGACCGCGACGGCAAGACCTGGGCCATGTCGTTCCACCGCGGCGAGCCCGGCATCTTCACCGACTCCGGCGCACCGCGTCCCGACGCGCCGTTCACCCCGTTCGTCAACAACAGCGAGCTGCGGGTGGTCGGCAAGGTGGCCAAGGGCGTCACGGGCACGCGCATCCGCTACTGGGCCGACCCGCAGATCTTCACCCGCGGCACGACGTTCCAGACGGAGGAGCTCGTGGCGCGTGCGCGCCAGACGGCGTTCCTGGTGCGCGGCCTCGGCATCGACATCACCGACGAGCGCGGCGAGGAGCGCACGAACGAGCTGTTCCGCTTCGACGGCGGCATCGCCGAGTACGTCGAGTTCCTGGCCCCGGATGCCGCGCTCACGAGCACCTGGCGCATGACGGGTTCCGGCAGCTTCACCGAGACCGTGCCCGTGCTCGACGACAAGGGCCACATGGTGGCGACCGAGCTCTCGCGCGAGTGCGAGGTCGACATCGCGCTGCGTTGGGGAACCGGCTACGACACCGTGTTCCGCAGCTATGTGAACATCATCGCCACTCCCAAGGGCGGCACCCACCAGGCCGGCTTCGAGCAGGGCATGCTCAAGTTCCTGCGCGCCCAGGTGGAGCAGAACGCGCGCCGGCTCAAGGTGGGCAACGACAAGCTGGAGAAGGACGACATCCTCGCCGGGCTCACGGCGGTGCTCACCGTGCGCCTTCCCGAGCCGCAGTTCGAGGGCCAGACCAAGGAGATCCTGGGCACGCCGGCCGTGCGCAGCGTGGTGGCGAACGTGGTGCAGAAGGCGCTGACCGAGCGCTTCGCCTCGCCCAAGCGCGACGACAAGACGCAGTCGTCGCTCGTGCTCGACAAGATCGTCGCCGAGATGAAGTCCCGCGTCTCGGCCCGCGCGCACAAGGAGACCCAGCGCCGCAAGAACGCGCTCGAGAACTCGTCACTGCCCGCCAAGCTCGTCGACTGCCGGTCGAGCGACGTGGCGAACAGCGAGCTGTTCATCGTGGAGGGCGACTCGGCGCTGGGCACGGCCAAGTTGGCGCGCGACAGCGAGTACCAGGCGCTGCTACCGATCCGCGGCAAGATCCTCAACGTGCAGAAGGCCTCCGTGGCCGACATGCTGTCGAACGCCGAGTGCGCGTCGATCATCCAGGTGATCGGCGCCGGCTCGGGCCGCAGCTTCGACCTGGCGAGCGCGCGCTACGGCAAGGTGATCATCATGAGCGACGCGGATGTCGACGGCGCCCACATCCGCACCCTGCTGCTCACGCTGTTCATGCGCTACATGCCCGACATGATCCGCGACGGTCGCGTCTACGCCGCCGTGCCGCCGCTGCACCGCGTGATCGTGATGAACCCCGGCACGAAACCCAACGAGACGATCTACACCTACTCGGAGCAGGAGCTGGCCGGTGTGCTGGCGAGCGTCAAGAAGTCGAACCGCCGCTACCAGGACCCGATCCAGCGCTACAAGGGCCTGGGGGAGATGGATGCCGACCAGCTCGCCAACACGACGATGGACCGCAGGCACCGCACCCTGCGCCGCGTGAACATCGCGGACGCCGCGAACGCGGAGCGGGTGTTCGAGCTGCTGATGGGCAACGACGTGGCGCCGCGCAAGGACTTCATCATCGCCGGGTCGAACGGGCTCGCGCGGGAGCGCATCGACGTCTGACCGGACACTGAGGTTTCGTTCACCCCGGCGACCTACAATCGCAGGAGTGACAGTCCAACTCGCCCCGGCCGACGCGCTCACCCTCGAGGTGGGCGGCGGAACCGTGCGCGGCACGTCGCTGCGCGGCCTACGGATGTGGCGCAACATCCCGTACGCCGCCCCGCCCCTCGGCCCGTTGCGCTTCCGTGCGCCCCAGCCGGTGGAGCCGTGGTCCGGCGTGCGCGACGCGAGCGAGTTCGGCCCGGTGGCGATGCAGGACCGCAAGGGCCAGTTCATCGGCGCGAGCGTGAAGGTGCCGATGTCCGAGGACTGCCTCACCATCAACGTGATCGCGCCCGGCACGACCACCGAGACCCTGCGCCCGGTGATGCTCTGGGTGCACGGCGGCGCGTACAGCGTCGGGTCTGCGCGGGAGATGCCGCAGCAGGGTGAGGGGCTCGCGCGCGACGGCGACCTGGTGTTCGTCAACTTCAACTACCGCCTCGGCGCGTTCGGCTACCTCGACTTCAGCCAGTACTCCACGCCGGAGCGCCCGTTCGAGAGCAACCTCGGGCTGCGCGACCAGGTCGCGGCGATGCAGTGGGTGCGCGACAACATCCGCGCATTCGGCGGCGACCCGGACAACGTGACGCTCTTCGGCGAGTCGGCCGGCGCGAACGCCGTGACGACCCTCATGACCGTCCCCTCGGCGCGCGGCCTGTTCGCCCGGGCGATCGCGCAGAGCTCGCCGCCCGACGCCGTGTACCACAAGGACCTCACCACGGTGTGGGCGCAGGACTACGTGGAGCTGCTCAGCGAGATCGTCGACGACTCGAGCACCGACAGCACGTCGCCCGACGACGCGGCGCTGCTGCTCGCGACCCACAGGCCCGGAGCCCGTTCTCCTGCTGCTCGCGGTGATGGTTTCCGGCGCTGCGCTGCTTTTCCGCCGGCGGGCTCCGATGTCGTCGTTGGCCGCCACGGCCGGCATCATGCTCATCACGTTCCCGGTTCCGGCGAGCTTCGCAGCGGTGGCGACAGCCATGGCACTGTACGCCGTCGCCGTCTACCGGTCAGCCCGGCACGCCGTCTTTGCCTTGCTGGGGATCAGCGGAATCCTCCTTCTCGCCGCGGTCCTCCTGCCCGGGTCGATGGTCGACCTGGGCCAGGCCGGCCAGGCAATGGTCGTACTCGTGATCGCGGCCTTGGCCGGCCTGAACGTCCGCACGCGCCGCGGCTACGTGGCCGCCCTCGTGGACCGTGCCGACCGGCTGATGCGCGAGCGGGAGCACCTGGCCAGCATCGCCGCTGCCGCTGAGCGCAACGCGATAGCCCGGGAGATGCATGACATCGTTTCGCACGGGTTGGCCGTGATGATTTCCCTGGCCCATGGTTCTGCAGAGATCGCCTCCTCTGATCCTGCCCGCGCCGTCCACGCCATGCGCCAGGTCGCCGAGACGGGCCGCACCGCGGTGGCGGACATGCGCCGGATGCTCGGAGTTCTGAACGAAGGCACCAGCGGGGACTTGGCCGGCGCTGTTTCACCTTCGCCCGGGGCGGGGGATGTCCCGGCTTTGGTGGAGCTTTTCCGTTCTACGGGCCTTCCGGTGGTCCTGCAATCGGCTGGTGTTCCTCCGGCCGACCCCGGGATCCAACTGGCGATCTACCGGGTCATCCAAGAAGGGCTCACCAATGCGCTTAAGTACTCGAGAGCAGCAACAGCGGTCACGGTGCAAACGCAGTTCAGCGCGCAGGCGATTATTGTCTCGGTGACCGACGACGGACAACACGGGACCGTTCCTGCCGACCAGGCTGGGCGTGGCATCCTGGGCATGCGTGAGCGCGTGGCACTGTATGGCGGCATGATGCAGGCAGGTCCCCTGACAGGCCGGGGATGGTCCGTGACCGCACGGTTCCCGCCGCGGG
>JAODAU010000275.1 GCA_025463615.1 Microbacteriaceae bacterium
GCTCGCCGACGGCAGCAACTACCCCGGCCAGCAGGACATCCGCGGCCGCCAGGACCGCCTCGCCGACTCGCTCGCGAGCATCTACGCCCGCATCGGCGAGAACCAGCGGCTCGTGCTCGAGTACAAGTTCTTCGAGCCGGCTTTCTACCACACGGATGTTCCTGACTGGGGCACCTCCTACGCCCAGGTCAGCGCCCTCGGCGACCGCGCCATGGTGTGCCTCGACACCGGCCACCACGCGCCCGGCACCAACATCGAGTTCATCGTGATGCAGCTGCTGCGCCTCGGCAAGCTCGGCTCGTTCGACTTCAACTCGCGCTTCTACGCGGACGACGACCTCATCGTGGGCGCGGCCGACCCGTTCCAGCTGTTCCGCATCCTGTACGAGGTGATCCGCGGCGGCGGTTACGGCACGAGCGGCGACGTGGCGTTCATGCTCGACCAGTGCCACAACGTCGAGGACAAGATCCCCGGCCAGATCCGCTCCGTGCTCAACGTGCAGGAGATGACGGCGCGCGCACTGCTCGTCGACACCGCGGCGCTGGAGAAGGCGCAGCTCGCTGGCGACGTGCTCGGGGCCAACGGCATCCTCATGGACGCGTTCTACACCGACGTGCGCCCGGCGCTCGCCACGTGGCGCGAGTCGCGCGGCCTCGACGGCGACCCGATGGCGGCGTACGCGGCATCCGGCTACCAGGCCCAGATCGCGGCCGACCGCGTAGGCGGCCAGCAGGCGTCCTGGGGAGCCTGACCACCCTTCCGCGAGGGGCCTTAGATTGTCGCTTCCGAACGTCTGAAACCGACAATCTAAGGCCCCTCGCGAGATCTGAATGCAGCTGAGAATGAGGAACTTGTGACTAACCAAACCGCAGCGGAACTGATCGCACGCAGCAACCGCCTGGGCTCCGACCCGCGCGTCACCAACTACGCCGGCGGCAACACCTCCGCCAAGGGCACCGAGACGGATCCGGTCACCGGCGAGCCCGTCGAACTGCTCTGGGTGAAGGGCTCCGGCGGCGACCTCGGCACCCTCACCGAGTCGGGTCTCGCCGTGCTGCGGCTCGACCTGGTGCGTGCCCTCTCGAAGGTGTACCCGGGCGTCGAGCGCGAGGACGAGATGGTGGCCGCCTTCGACTACACCCTGTTCGGCAAGGGCGGCGCCGCCCCCTCGATCGACACGGCGATGCACGGGCTCGTGGATGCCGCGCACGTCGACCACCTCCACCCCGACTCGGGCATCGCCTTCGCCACCGCTAAGGACGGCGAGGAGCTCACCAAGAAGGCGTTCGGCGAGAAGGTCGTCTGGGTGCCGTGGCGCCGGCCGGGCTGGCAGCTCGGCGAGGACATCGCCGCGATCAAGCGCGACAACCCGGCGGCGATCGGCTGCATCCTGGGCGGCCACGGCATCACCGCGTGGGGCGACACCAGCGACGAGGCCGAGGCGAACAGCCTGTGGATCATCGAGACGGCGGAGGCGTACATCGCCGAGAACGGGCGGAAGGATCCGTTCGGAACCACCCTGGATGGTTACAGCGCACTGCCCTCTGACCAGCGTCTTTCCCGCGCCGCGGCCCTCGCGCCGACCCTGCGCGGGCTCGTCTCCACCGACCGCGCGATGGTCGGGCACTTCACGGATGCCGAGGTCGTGCTCGACTTCCTGGCCGGCTCAGAGCACTCCCGGCTGGCCGAGCTGGGCACCAGCTGCCCCGACCACTTCCTGCGCACGAAGGTCAAGCCGATGCTGCTCGACCTGCCGGCCACGGCATCCCTCGAGGACCAGCTCACCCGGCTTCACGAGCTGCACGAGGAGTACCGGGCGGACTACCAGGCGTACTACGACAGGCACGCGACGCCCAACTCCCCGGCCATCCGCGGGGCCGACCCGCTCGTCGTGCTCATCCCGGGCGTCGGCATGTTCAGCTACGGCGCCAACAAGCAGACCGCGCGCGTGGCCGGCGAGTTCTACATCAACGCCATCAACGTGATGCGCGGCGCCGAGGCGATCTCCACCTACGAGCCGATCGCCGAGAGCGAGAAGTTCCGCATCGAGTACTGGGCGCTCGAGGAGGCGAAGCTGCAGCGGATGCCGAAGCCGAAGCCCCTCGCGACCCGCATCGCCCTCGTCACCGGCGCGGCATCCGGCATCGGCAAGGCCATCGCCACCCGCCTCGCGGCGGAGGGCGCCTGCGTCGTGATCGCCGACCTCGACCTCGAAAAGGCGCAGGCCGCCGCCGCGGAGATCGGGAACACGGATGTCGCCATCGGCGTGCAGGCGAACGTCACCGACGAGAACCAGGTGCAGGCCGCCGTGGATGCCGCGGTGCTCGCCTTCGGAGGCCTCGACCTCGTCGTCAACAACGCCGGCCTCTCGCTCTCCAAGTCGCTGCTCGAGACCACCGTCGCGGACTGGGACCTGCAGCACGACGTGATGGCGAAGGGCTCGTTCCTCGTCTCGCGCTCGTCGGCGAAGGTGCTCATCGACCAGAAGCTGGGCGGCGACGTGATCTACATCTCGTCGAAGAACTCGGTCTTCGCCGGCCCGAACAACATCGCGTACTCGGCGACGAAGGCCGACCAGGCGCACCAGGTGCGGCTGCTTGCGGCCGAGCTCGGCGAGCACGGCGTGAAGGTCAACGGCATCAACCCGGACGGCGTCGTGCGCGGCTCGGGCATCTTCGCCGGCGGCTGGGGCGCCAAGCGCGCCGCGGTCTACGGCGTGCCGGAGGAGGAGCTCGGCGCGTACTACGCGCAGCGCACCCTGCTCAAGCGCGAGGTGCTGCCGGAGAACGTGGCGAACGCCGTGTTCGTGCTCTGCTCCGCCGACCTCAGCCACACGACCGGCCTGCACATCCCCGTCGACGCGGGCGTCGCGGCCGCGTTCCTGCGGTGACCGAGGCCGTCGCCGCGGTCGACCTCGGAGCGACCAGCGGCCGGGTGATGCTCGGCTACGTCGGGCACAACGAGCTGAGCCTGCGGCACGTGGCGCGGTTCCCCAACGGCCCGGTGACCCAGGCGGACGGCCTGCACTGGGACGTGAGCGAGCTCTACCGGAGCGTGCGCGCGGGGCTGGCGGCCGCCATCCGCGAGGAGCCGGATGTGCGCAGCATCGGCGTCGACTCCTGGGCCGTCGACTACGCGCTGATGGCCGGCGACCGGATGCTGGGCGAGCCGTTCCACTACCGGGACGACCGCAACATCCGCGCGGTCGAGGTCGTGCACGACATCGTCTCGCCCGAGGAGCTCTACCGCGCGAACGGCCTGCAGCACCTGCCGTTCAACACGCTGTTCCAGCTCACGGCCGACCGGCTCTCCGGCGCGCTGGATGCCGCGGACGGCTTCCTGCTCGTGCCCGACCTGCTCGGCTTCTGGCTCACCGGCGTGCGCGCGGCGGAGGTCACCAACGCGTCGACCACCGGCCTGCTCGGCGTCGAGACGCACGAGTGGGACGAGCGGCTCATCGCCCGGCTCGACCTGCCCGCCGGCATCTTCGCGCCGCTCGTCGAGCCCGGCACGACCCTCGGCCAGGCGACCGGATTCCCCGGCCTGCACGTCACCACGGTCGGGTCGCACGACACCGCCTCCGCCGTCGTAGCCGTGCCGGCCACCGACCCCGACTTCGCCTACATCTCGTGCGGCACCTGGGGGCTCGTCGGCGTCGAGCTCGAGGCGCCCGTGCTCAGCGAGCAGAGCCGGCTCGCCAACTTCACCAACGAGGGCGGCGTCGACGGGCGGGTGCGCTACCTGCACAACGTGATGGGGCTCTGGCTGCTCAGCGAGTCGGTGCGCGAGTGGGGGGCGGGGGGCGAGACCATCGACCTGCCGTCGCTGATCGCCGCGGCATCCGCCACCACAGCCGAGCCGTTCGACGCGAACGACCAGCGCTTCCTCTCTCCCGGCGACATGCCGGCGCGCATCGCCGGGTGGTACACCGAGCGCGGGCTCGCCGCCCCCCAGTCCCGCGCGCAGTTCGTGCGGGCGATCATCGAGAGCCTGGCCCTCGCCTTCGCGGATGCCGTGGAGACCGCGTCGCGCCTCTCCGGCTCCCGGGTGAACGTCATCCACATCGTCGGCGGCGGCTCGCAGAACGAGCTGCTCTGCCAGCTCACCGCCGACCGCAGCGGACTGCCGGTGCTGGCAGGACCGGTCGAGGCGACCGCGATCGGCAACGTGCTGGTGCAGGCGCGGGCGCACGGCTTCGCGTCGGGCAGCCTCGAGTCGCTGCGCACGCTGGTCGCCACCGCGTTCTCGCCGAAGCGCTACGAGCCGCGCGCATGAACGTCGACGGCATCGAGACCGGGCGCATCGCCCTCGGCGGGGCCGGCTGGTCGCTCGACGCGCGCGCGACCGACGAGGAGTCGATCCGCACCATCCATGCCGCCATCGACGCGGGGGTGACGGTGATCGACACGGCGCGCGTGTACACGAGGGCGGGCGTCGAGGGGCACAGCGAGTCGATCGTGCGGCGAGCGTTGGCCGGGCACCCGGCGGCCGGCGGCATCCTCGTGGTCACGAAGGGCGGGCACTTCCGCCGGGGCGATGAGTTCCTGTACGACGCGAGCCCCGAGGCCCTGCGCGGCGACGTCGAGCACAGCCTGCGGTCGCTCGGCCTCGACGCGCTGCCGCTCTACCTGCTGCACCGGCCCGACCCCGCCGTGCCGCTGGCCGAGTCGGTCGGCGCGCTGGAGCAGCTGCGGCGCGAGGGGCTCGTGCGGCACATCGGCGTCTCCAACGTGGATGCCGCCCAGCTCGCCATCGCGGAGGGCGAGGCCGCCATCACGGCCGTCGAGAACCAGCTCTCGCTCGTGCACCCCGGCGACCCGGGCGTGCTCGCGCGCACCGACCTGCTGCACCTCGCCTACTCGACGCTCGGCGCGCTCGGCGGACCGGACGCGCTCGTGGAGCGGTTCCCCGCGCTCGGCGAGATCGCCGGCGAGCGCGGCGCGTCGGTTGCCCGGGTGGCGATCGCGTGGGCGCTGAGCCGCGGCCCCCAGGTGGTGGCGATCGTGGGCGCGACCCGGCCGGCGACGATCACCGACTCCGCGGTCGCGCTGGAGCTCAGCCCGGCGGAGCTCGCCCGCCTGGACTAAGCGGATCGAGCGTGTCGAGATCTCACGCGGAGTTGCTCGCGGGTGAGATCTCGACGAGCTCGATCCGCTTTTCTCGTCAATCCAGGGAGTAGGTGCGCACCGCCGTCGCGAAGAGCACCTCGTCCTGCTCCTGCGGCGAGAGGGCCGCGATCGCCTCGCGCTGCGCCATCCAGACGCCGCCGAAGTCCCGGGCGAGCGTGGAGACCGGCCAGTCGCTGCCGAGCATCATGCGCGACGGGCCGAAGTGCGCGAGCGCGTGGTCGACGTACGGCGACCAATCCCGCCACGTCCACGCCGGCGCGGAGGACGTCGAGAGGCCGCTGAGCTTGACCGTGACGTTGGGGTGCGCCGCGACATCCGCGAGCCCGGGCGCCCACGCGTCCCAGCCGCCGCCCGCGATGTCGGGGCCGCCGAGGTGGTCGAGCACGATCGTGAGCTCGGGATGCCGCGCCGCCAGCTCCGCGATCGTCGCGAGGTGCGCGGCGCCCGTGCTCAGCACGTCGAGGGTGAGCCCGCGCGGGGCGAGCAGCCGGATGCCCGAGGTGACGTCATCCCGCAGCAGCCAGCGCGGGTCGTCGTAGTTGTGGTTGAGCACGCGGATGCCGCGCACCCACGGCGACTCCGCGTACAGGTCGAGCGCAGCCCCGGCCTCCGCCGCCCGGTCGATCGGCGCCCAGGCCACGACGCCGCGCACGGTCGGCTCCGCCGCCGCGACGGACAGCATGTAAAACGTGTCCTCGTAGCCGTCGGTCGCCTGCACGAGCACCGTGTCGGTGATCCCGGCGGCGGCGACATCGGCCGCGACATCCTCCGGCCCGAAGTCGCGGTTGAGCGCGCCGGCCGTGTCGAGCCAGGCGTAGCGGCGCTCGGACGGCTTCCAGAGGTGCTGGTGGGTGTCGACCATGCGGCCGGGTTCGTGGAGCGCCATCAGTCGAGGTGGAACAGTTCGGGGATCGTCTTCCACCACTCGCCCTCGGCGCGGTCGTCGAGCGGTCGCTGCAGCGGCTCGCACACGGCCCACCACTCCCGGGTGGCCGGGTCCGTGGCCATCGCGGCGGAGTCGGCGGCGAGGTCGTCGCCGGTGTACTCGAAGTAGCTGAACAGCAGGTCGCCGTGCCGGTAGATCGAGTAGTTCGTGATGTTGCTCAACCGCAGGCGCTCGAGCACGGCGGGCCAGACCTCCGCGTGCAGTGCCTCGTAGCGCTCGACATTTTCCGGCGGCAGGCCGATCACGGAGGCCACTCTCTGCACGGTCACTCCTGGCTTTTCGGGAGCGGGGCATCCGCTCGGACCAGGCCGGCCGACACGAGGTCGCGCCAGAGGGCATCCGGGATGTCGACGGCGAACTGCGCCGCGTTCGCCGCGACCTGCCCGGCCGACCGTGCCCCCGTGCACACGGTGGCGACCGCCGGATGCCCGAGCGGGAACCGCAGGGCGGCCGCCGGCAGCGGCACGCCGTGGCTCTCGCACACGTCGGCGATCGCGTTGGCCCGCGCGAGGATCCCGGCGGGCACCGGCTCGTAGTTGTACGTGGCGTCGGCGGGCGGCCGATCGCGAGCCAGCAGCCCCGAGTTGAAGACCGCGGCCGCCACCACCGAGACGCCGCGCTCCAGCGCCGCGGGCAGCAGGTCGTCGAGCGGACCCTGCTCGAGCAGCGTGTAGCGGCCGGCGCACATCACCACGTCGAGGTCGGTGAGCCGCACGAAGTCGGCGAGCATGGCGCCCTGGTTCATGCCGGCGCCGTACGAGACGATCGTGCCGTCCCGGCGCAGCGCGTCGAGCGCCGGGAACGCGCCCTCGAGCGCCTCCTCGCGGTGGTCGTCCGGGTCGTGCACGAACACCACGTCGATGCGGTCCAGCCCGAGCCGCTCGAGGCTCTCGTCGAGCGACCGGCGCACGCCGTCGCCGCTGTAGTCCAGCCGACGCACGAGCGAGGTGCGCACGTCGAAGCCCTCGGTGTCCTGCTGCACCCCGTCGCCGCCCTCGACGAGCAGCCTCCCGACCTTGGTCGACAGCACGAACTCGTCGCGCGGCTTCGTGGCGAGGAACGCGCCCAGCCGACGCTCACCCAGCCCCAGGCCGTAGTGCGGCGCCGTGTCGAAGTAGCGGATGCCGGCATCCCACGCCGCCTCGAGTGCGCCCCAGGCCGCCTCGTCCGAGACCTCGCGGCCGAGGTTGGCGAGGGGCGCGACGCCGAAGGCGTACGGGCCGACCCGCAGGCCGCCCCGGCCGAGCGGGCGCGCGGTGGCGTCGGCGACCGCGCTCATGCGTCGAGCTTCGCCCAGCCGGCGCCGTCGGGGAAGATCCATTCGTCGATCGACGCCGACAGGATCTCCGCGCCCGACCCCGGTGCGGTCGGCGTCTCGTACCGCCCGCCCACGATCTTCGCGGGCGTCACGAAATGCTCGTGCAGGTGGTCGGCGAACTCGATCATGCGGCCGTCCATCGTGCGGGACACGGCCACGAAGTCGTACATCGAGAGGTGCTGCACGGTCTCGCAGAGGCCGACACCGCCGGCGTGCGGGATGACCGGGATGCCGAACTTGGCCGCCAGCAGCAGGATGGAGATGTTCTCGTTGACCCCGCCCACGCGGGTGGCGTCGAGCTGCAGCACGGAGAGCGACCCGGCCTGCAGCATCTGCTTGAAGATCACGCGATTCTGCACGTGCTCGCCCGTCGCGACCGGCATCGGCGCGAGGCGGCGGGCGATCTCGGCGTGCCCGAGGATGTCGTCGGGGCTGGTGGGCTCCTCGATCCAGGCCAGGTCGAAGGGGGCGAGCTGCTGCATCCACTCGACGGCCTCGTCGACGTCCCAGCGCTGGTTGGCGTCCACGGCGATCGGGTAGTCGGGGCCGACCGCCTCGCGGGCGATCGCCAGGCGGCGCTTGTCGTCCTCGACGTCCGCGCCCACCTTGAGCTTGATCTGGGTGAAGCCCTCGGCCACGGCCTCCTTCGCGAGGCGCTCCAGCTTCTCGTCGCTGTAGCCGAGCCAGCCGGCGCCGGTCGTGTACGCGGGGTAGCCGCGCTCCAGCAGCTCGCGCCCGCGCTCGGCGGCGCCCACCTTGCCGGCGCGCAGGATGTCGAGCGCCTCGTCACGCGTGAGCGCGTCGGTGAGGTAGCGCAGGTCGATCAGGTCGACGGTCTCCTCCGGCGACAGCGACGCGAGGTGCTGCCAGAGCGGCTGGCCGGCGCGCTTGGCGCGGAGGTCCCAGAGCGCGTTGATGACCGCGCCGATGGCCATGTGGATCACGCCCTTCTCCGGGCCGTGCCAGCGCAGCTGCGAGTCGTGCGTCAGCTCGCGCCAGGTCGCGCCCATGTCGGCGAGCAGCTCCTCGACATCCCGCCCGACGAAGCGCTCGGCGAGCACCTCGATCGCGTTCGCCTCGATGTCGTTGCCGCGACCGATCGTGAAGACGAAGCCGTCGCCGGTGAGCCCGTCCGCGGCATCCGTCTCGAACCGCAGGTATGCGGCCGAGTAGTCGGGGTCCGGGTTCATCGCATCCGAGCCGTCGAGGAAGATCGACGTGGGGAAGCGGATGTCCAGCGTGCGGGCTCCGGTGATGGTGCTCAAGGCTCTCCTCGTGGGGGTCGTGCGAACGATGCTACAGGATCCGATGGAATCCTATAGAGTCGGTTTCAGATCATCCCTCTCGAGAGAGCACATCGCACAATGACCGCAGAACTCGCGGGCCTCACCGCCGTCATCACCGGCGCGGGCTCCGGAATCGGGCTCGCCACGGCACGCAGGTTCGCGGATGCCGGGGCGCGCGTCTTCGGGTTGGACCTCGCCCCAGGGGCGATGGAGGGCATCGCCGAGTGGGTGCGGTGCGACGTCGGCTCCACGGAGTCCGTGGCGGCCGCCTTCGCGACCGTGGGCGAAAGCGTCGACACCCTCGACATCCTGGTCAACAACGCGGGCATCGGGGTGGTCGGCACCGTCGAGGATGCCACGGACGAGGAGTGGGCGCGCGTGCTCAACATCAACGTGGTGGGCATCTCGCGGGTCTCCGCGGCGGCGCTGCCGCTGCTGCGGCGCAGCGCGGCGGCATCCATCGTCAACACCTGCTCGGTCGCGGCGAGCGTCGGGCTGCCGAAGCGCGCGGTGTACTCGGCGAGCAAGGGCGCGGTCGAGTCGCTCACCCGCGCCATGGCGGCCGACCTCATCCACGAGGGCATCCGCGTCAACTGCGTCAACCCGGGCACGGCGGACACCCCGTGGGTCTCCCGCCTGCTCGGCCAGGCCGACGACCCCACCGCCGAGCGCGCGGCGCTCGAGAGGCGCCAGCCGAGCGGGAGGCTCGTCTCCGCGGACGAGGTGGCCGGCAGCATCCTCTTCCTCGCGAGCCCGGCCCAGCTCTCGACAACCGGCTCGGTTTTCGCCGTCGACGGTGGCATGGCCGGGCTGCGGGTTCCGAGCGGCGTGTGAGCCCGGCGCCCACGCCGCGGCGGCACGTGCTCGCCGACGGCACCTACGACTCGATCCGCGCGATGATCGTCGACCACGTCATCTCGCCCGGCCAGCACGTAGGCATCGACGAGCTCGCGCGCGACCTCGGCGTCTCGCAGACCCCGGTGCGCGAGGCCCTCGCCCGACTCGAGGCCGACGGGCTCGTCACCAAGATCCCGCTGCGCGGCTACGAGGCCACCGACCTGCTCTCGGTGCAGCAGTTCGACGACCTGTTCCAGTTCCGCGGCATCATCGAGCCGTGGGCGGCATCCGAGGCCGCCCGCCGCGGCTCGCGTCGCGAACTCGAGGCGCTGGATGCCGAGCTGGCCCGCGCCGAGGGGATCTCCCGATCCGGGGGCGCCTCGACCTACCCCGAGTTCGTGGAGCACGACACCCGGTTCCACGCGCTGGTGGCCCGCGCATCCGGCAGCCGCTACGTGGAGGACGCGTTCATCCACACCCACTGCCACATGCACCTGCTGCGCGTCTACCGGGCGAGCGAGGCGGATGACACCGGCTTCGTGCAGGACATGTTCGCCGAGTACTACAGCGGCGGCAAGCGCCCCCTCGCCCTGGCGGAGCACGGCGAGATCGCGTCGGCCATCGCCCGCGGTGACGGCGCGGCCGCGCGCGACCTCATGCTGGGCCACATCGAGTCCTCGCGGCAGCGGTTCATCCCCGCCGTAGAGGCGCTCAACGCGAGGGCGTAAGAAAAGCGCGTCGAGCAGAAAAGCGGGTCGAGCTTGTCGAGACCTCTCGACGCAGTGGTCCTGTCACCGTATACTTGTCAGACAATCCGCGAGACAGGGAGGTCCCGGTGGCAACGCCCCTCAAGACCACGTCGCTGCCCGACGCCGTCTACGACGCCGTGCGGGAGAACATCGTCACCGCCACCGTGGAGCCGGGCACGCTCGTCACCGAGACGGCCATCGCCCTCGAGTACGGAGTCGCCCGCCCCACCGCAAAGGCCGCGCTCGAACGCCTGGTGAGCGAGGGGCTGCTCACGCGCCAGGCGCACAAGACGGCGCGCGTGCCGGTGCTCGACCGCGACGACATCGTGGACCTCTACGCCAACCGCGCGCTCATCGAGCAGGAGGCGATCCACAACCTCGCCAAGCTCGGCGTCGTGCCGGCGGAGGCCCTCGCGCTGCACCGCGAGCTCGTCGAGTCGGCCCGCCTCGACGACCGCGCCGCGCTGGCCCGCACCGACATCGACTTCCACCGCGCCCTGGTGCTCGGGCAGTCCAGCCCGCGGCTCGCCCGCATGCACGGCCTCATCATGGGCGAGATCGAGCTGGGCATCGGCCAGGTGCAGGCGCACCAGCTGATGAGCCCGGCGGATGTCGCCGAACAGCACGAGGGCATCCTCGACGCCCTGAAGGCGGGCGACATCGCCCTCTCCGGCCGCCTCACCCGCGAGCACATCTTCACCGCGCGCGACCGACTGCTGCGCAAGTACGACACCGACCACACGAAGGAAGCGTCATGAAACAGGAACGCCAGATCCCGAAGCCGGCCGAGTTGCTCGAGCTGATGAAGTTCAAGAAGCCCGAGCTCAACGGCAAGAAGCGCAGGCTCGACAACGCGCTGACCATCAGCGACCTCCGCACGATCGCCAAGCGCCGCACGCCGAAGGCCGCCTTCGACTACACGGACGGCTCTGCCGAGGACGAGATCTCGCTCGACCGCGCGCGCCAGGCCTTCCTCGACATCGAGTTCAGCCCGTCCATCCTGCGCGGGCTTCCGGATGTCGTCGACACCTCCACGCAGATCTTCGGCGGCCCGAGCGCGCTGCCGTTCGCCATCGCCCCCACCGGGTTCACGCGCCTGATGCAGACCGAAGGTGAGATCGCCGGGGCCGGCGCTGCCGGTGCCGCGGGCATCCCGTTCACCCTCTCCACGCTGGGCACGACCTCGATCGAGAGGGTGAAGGCCGCGAACCCGAACGGCCGCAACTGGTTCCAGCTGTACGTGATGCGCCAGCGCGAGATCTCCTACGGGCTGGTCGAGCGCGCAGCGGCCGCCGGATTCGACACGCTCATGTTCACCGTCGACACCCCGGTCGCCGGTGCGCGCCTCCGCGACAAGCGCAACGGATTCTCGATCCCGCCGCAGCTCACCCCGGGCACGATCATCAACGCGATCCCGCGGCCGTGGTGGTGGTGGGACTTCCTGACCACCCCGCCGCTCGAGTTCGCCTCCCTCGCCTCGACCGGCGGCACCGTGGGCGAGCTGCTCGACTCCGCGATGGACCCGTCGATCAACTACGACGACCTGAAGATCATCCGCGCCATGTGGCCGGGC
>JAODAU010000076.1 GCA_025463615.1 Microbacteriaceae bacterium
GCCTTTCGACATCGAGCGGTATATGGAAACTCTTAGAACGCCTCGAAGGCAGGTTCACCGGGGTCCGAGTACTTAGCCCCGAATTGACGAATGTGCCTCCAGAACGGCAGTCGCACGCAATTGCGGCAGATCCTCGGTACACAACGAGTACACAAGACCTCACGGAGGAGCGATCCTGAGAGGTAGCCCGAGTCGAGCCGGATCAAAGCAAAAGGGTCTTTGATCAGGTATTTCAAGAGCGGAGACGGAGGGATTTGAACCCTCGGTACCCGTTAGGGTACTCCACCTTAGCAGGGTGGTGCACTAGGCCGAACTATGCGACGTCTCCAGTAACTCAGCAATCATAGCGGTTCGCGTCTGCGCGTCGAACGCACGGAAAATTGGCAGCCGCAGGACTTGTCGGCTGATTGGGGGACAAATAGAGTGTGCGTGAGCGCTAGAACCGGCGAACACCCGAACGTTCCCGGTTGACCCCCCGTGCACTCCGTTTAAACAAGGCAGATACCCGAATGCCCGATCAGATTGACTTCGCGCTACCCGCGCCCGTCGACCCCACCCGCAGCGACCCCTCCAGAGGGCCGGTCGTGCGCCCATAGATGCCTGGCCGGCCGCCGGGTACCCGGTTGTCGGCCAGAGCCAGGTCTCACCAGTGGATATTTCGGGTCACTGTTGCATGAGAAACAGAAGGCCGTCCCGGCACTGGGTATGCACGGGGCGGCCTTCGCCTTTAACGCAGCGGGGGCGCCCAACCGACCGGCCGCTAGTTGTTGACCTTTGAGCAGGTGTAATCGGCGGCGGTCTGGCCGAGCACTCCGGCGATGGGAGCCGCGGCATCCGTGGTCCCGCCTGAAGTCGACGGGGCGGGCGTGCCCGCGGGAGCGCTCGGGTCGGCCACCGAGCCGCGGCCGGTGCCCGAGTCGAGCGTGAACGGCTGGTCGGCCTTGATCTTGGCGAACAGGGCGGATGCCGGCCCCGCCAGCGGCGCCACCTTGCCCGAGTACACCCCGCCCACGCCCGTCGTGCCCGGGTACTGCACGAACGTGATGTGGTCGAGCGGGATGCCCTTGAGCACGATCGCCATCGAGGCCATCGTGGTGAGGTTCTTGAGGCTGGAGGAGAGCGTCATATTGGCCGTCGCCGCCTCGGCGATCGAGTAGAGCTTCACCGGGTTGGTGAGGGTGTCGTTGCTCTTCACCGTGCGCACGAGCGACGACAGGTAGACCTGCTGCGAGCTGATGCGGCCGAGGTCGCTGCCGTCGCCGACGCCGTGGCGGCTGCGCAGGAAGGCGAGGGCGGTTCCGCCCGAGAGCGTGTAGTTGCCGGCGGCGGGCAGGTCGATGCCGGTATACCTGTCTTTGAGCGGACCGTTGACGCACACGGGCACGCCGCCCACGGCATCCGACATCTGGATCACGCCCTGGAAGGTGATGAGCGCGGCGAACGGGATCTTGAGTCCCGTCAGCGCCTCCACGGTGAGCACCGTGCACGGCAGGCCGCCGTAGGCGAGGGTGTTGTTGATCGGCATCGCCGACATCGACGAGTAGTTGCCCTTGCCGTCCTCACGCGGGCAGGCGGGGATCGGCACCACCATGTCGCGCGGGATGCTGACCGCCACGGCATTGGTCTGGTCCTGTGAGACGTGCACGAGCATGGTCACGTCGTTGAGCACGCTGCCGTCGTCTTTGGTGGAGCCGCCGACGCCGCCCTGGCCCTCGCGCGTGTCGCTGCCGGCGATGAGGATGTTGAACCCGCCCTCATAGGACCCGAGCGCCGGCGGCGGCCCGTCGGTCTTCTCGCCGACGAGGTGCACGACCTTGATGTTGCTGTCGAAGTTGTGCAGCGCGACGGCGCCGATGGACACGCCGCTCACCACGAGCACCGCTACGGCGATGCCGAGAACGCGGAAGAGGGTCGCTGCCGCGCCGGACTTGCTGAGTCGGCCGTGGCGCGCGAGCGGCGTGATCGGGGCTCGGGGTCGGGGATCGCTCATCCTTTCACGGTATCAGCGCGAACCCGGGAGACCGCCCAGCGCACTCACACGCCGTAGACGCGCGCCGTCGCCTCGCGGTAGCGCTCGCGCACTGCGACGGCCCACGAGCGGTTGGCGGACGGCTCGATGCGACGCTCGAGGCGCCGCTCCCAGGCGGGCGGCTCGGCATCCCCGGAGAGCGCCCAGGCGGCCTGGCGCGCGGCGCCGAGGGCGACGTACTCCGCCGCCACGGGCACCTCGACCGGCACGCCGAGCACGTCGGCCGCGGCATCCTGCAGGCTGCGCGACTGGGCACCGCCGCCGATGAGCAGCACGGTGTTCACGGGCACGCCGTGCGCGCGCAGGCTGTCGAGGGCGTCGGCCGTGCCGCAGAGCAGGCCGAGCACCGCGGCGCGCGCCACGTTCTCGGGCGTCATGTTCTCGCGCCGAAGGCCGAGCAGCGTGCCGCTGGCATCGGGGAGGTTGGGGGTGCGCTCGCCGTCGAGGTAGGGCACGAGGGTGAGGCCGTCGGCATCCGGGTCGGCGGATGCCGCCAGCCGATCGAGCTCGGTGATGTCCACGCCCAGCATGGCCGCGGTCGCCACCAGGGTGCGGGCGCCGTTGAGCATCGCGAGCAGGGGCAGCTGCCGACCCGTGGCATCCGCGAACCCGGCGATGCCGCCGCTGGGGTCCACGATGCGGGTGTCTGTCGAGGTGAACACGGTGGCACTGGTGCCGATCGAGACGACCACCTCGCCCTCGCGCAAGCCGAGGCCGAGCGCGGCGCCGGCGTTGTCGCCCATGCCCGCGGCGACGACCACGTCGTTGCGCAGGCCGGCGCGCTCCGACGGCCCGAGCACGCGCGGCACGTCCACCGGATGCCCGAGCGCCGCCTCGAGGATGTCCTGCCGATACCGCCCGTCGCGCACCGACCAGTAGCCGGTTCCCGAGGCGTCGCTGCGGTCGGTGGTCGGCTCCGCGGTCTCGCCGAGCAGGCGCCAGGTGAGCCAGTCGTGGGGCAGCATGACGCGGGTGACCCGATCCGCCAGCTCCGGGTGGTTCTCGGCCAGCCAGGCCACCTTGCTCACGGTGAACGAGGCGACCGGCACCACGCCGACCTCCTCGGCCCACGCCTCGCGACCCTCGGCCGCGAGCCGCTCAGCCTGCGGCGCGCTGCGGGTGTCGTTCCAGAGCAGCGCGTCGAAGACCGGTTCGCCGTTCGCGTCGAGGGCGACCATACCGTGCTGCTGGCCGCCGACCGCGAGAGCGGAGACGCCCTCCAGCTCGAGGCCGCCCGCCGCGACGAGCGCGTCCCACCACCGCCGCGGGTCGACGGCGGTGCCGTCCGGATGCGGCGCCGAGGTGAGCGAGAGCAGCTCGCCGGTCTCGGCATCGACCCGCACCACCTTCGTGCTCTGGGTGGACGAGTCGATGCCGACGACTACCTTCATCCGCGAGCCCTCGTTAGCGAGCACCGAGCAGGTGCTCGAGGGCGAGTTGGTTGAGGCGCACGAACCCGAAGCCCTTGCCGCCGAAGTAGGAGTCGGTGTCGAAGTCCTCGAACGAGGCGCGGTCGGCCAGCAGGTCGTCGTACGTCTCGCCCGCGGAGAGGGTGGTCTCCTGGATCTGCGCCACGCGGGACGCGGCCAGCGCCTCCTGCACCTCGGGGTCGGCGCGGAAGGCCGCGGCGCGCTCCTTGAGCAGCAGGTAGGTGCGCATGTTCGCGGCGGCCGAATCCCAGACGCCCGTGAAGTCCTCGGTGCGGCTCGGCTTGTAGTCGAAGTGGCGGGGTCCGTCGTACGACGGCCCGCAGTTTGCGCCGCCGTTCTCCAGCAGGTCGACGAGCGCGAACGCGTTCGCCAGGTCGCCGTGGCCGAAGACCAGGTCCTGGTCGTACTTGATGCCCTTCTGGCCGTTCAGATCGATGTGGAAGAGCTTGCCCTGGTTGAGCGCCTGCGCGATGCCGGAGGCGAAGTTGAGCCCAGCCATCTGCTCGTGGCCGACCTCGGGGTTGACGCCGAACAGTTCCGGCTTCTCGAGCGTCTCGATGAAGGCGATCGCGTGGCCGACCGTCGGCAGCAGGATGTCGCCGCGCGGCTCGTTCGGCTTCGGCTCGATCGCGAACCGGATGTCGTAGCCCTTGTCGGTGACGTACTGCGCGAACACGTTGACGGCCTCGCGGTAGCGCTCGAGCGCCCCGCGGATGTCCTTGGCCGAGTCGTACTCCGCGCCCTCGCGCCCGC
>JAODAU010000441.1 GCA_025463615.1 Microbacteriaceae bacterium
CCCTCGCGGACGGCGTCTACACGATCGTGTTCGACACGGCCGAGCTCTCCACGTTCTACCCGAACGTGACGATCACGTTTCGCATCGACGGCGGCGCGCATTACCACGTGCCCCTGCTGCTGAGCCCGTTCGCCTACTCGACCTACCGCGGCAGCTGAGCCCGCCGACTCAATAGTCGGTGCGCGCCTCGTTCGCGAGCCAGGCGTCGAACGGCGCCGGGGACCGCGGCACGCGCACCGAGTCGATCGGGAGGTGCCACAGCTCGCGGGCCTTCGAAAACAGGTCGTAGAACTCCCGGTCGTCGAAGCCGCCGCGCGCGGCATCGTGCCGGTCGGCGGCGAATACCACGCGGTCGACCCGCGCCCAGAGTGCGGCGGACAGGCACAGCGGGCAGGGCTCGCACGACGTGTAGAGGGTTGTCCCGGCGAGCGAGAAGTCGCCGACAACCTGGCAGGCGGCACGGATCGCGACCACCTCGGCGTGCGCGGTCGGGTCGAGGGTGGCGGTGACGCGATTCTGTCCCTCGGCGACGAGCTCGCCGTCGCGCACGATCACCGCGCCGAACGGGCCGCCGCCGGCAGCCACGTTCTCGACGGCAAGCTCGATGGCGCGGTTGAGCCAGCGCTCGTCGAGCTGTGCGTCGCTCACGCGAGCCCGGCCGAAGCGCGCCAGGCATCGCCGGCATCCGGGGCGTCGTCGCGGGTGATCGTCGCCTCTATGAGCCCGTACGGGCGGTCGGCGGCGATGAAGACCTCGCCGTGGTTCTCGACGCCGAACCGGTCGATGTCGTAATCGAAGTGGTGCTTGTTCGGCGCCTTCAGGCGGATCTCTGCGATCTGCGGGTACGCCTCGAGCACGGCGGTGCCCATGTGCCAGAGGGTCTGCTGCAGCGCGAGCGACTGCAGCGTGGCGAACTCCTTCACCATGAGCCGCTTCACGTCCGCGTAGACGGCATCCCACTCCACGTCGGTGCCGATGTACCGCCACTTCACGTCGAGCGAGGTCGCCATAACGCGGTCGTGCGTCTCCGGCAGCGTCGTGAATTCGTCGGTGAGGAAACCCGCGAACTCCGAGCCGGTGGACTTGAGGATGACGAGGTCCTTGAACCCGGCGATGACCTGTTCGCCGACGGCATCCACGGTCACCGCGGCAGTGCGCACCTCCTGGCCCTTGCGCAGCCAGGTGTGGTCGTGCTCGGCCCCGTCGACGATCGCGCGCTCCCAGGCGTACTCCTCGATCTCGATGCGGGCGCCCTCGACAGGGTCGACGTCGCCCACGAAGTGGCGGGCGAGGTCGAGCCCGAAGTCCTCGATAGCCAGGATGCCTTTGGACTTCGCGAACGCGAAGATCGTGTTCTTCTGCGTGTCGGTGGGCAGCACGTTCGACTGGTCGCCGGAGAGGTACGCGGGCGCGAACGGCCCGCGCAGCGCTGTCGTCACGTTGAGGTCGCGGATCTCGTGCCGCTTCGTGTCGCGGTAGATGCGCACGACGCGGTTCTCGGCCTTGCCGTACTGGTTATCGCCCAGGATGATCGCCATCGTCAGAGCATGCCAACAAATTGTGACGCGGATGTTTCCGACATCAACATTCGGCGGCTTACTGCGCCCGCTTGAGCTCCGCGCGGTACATCAGGGCGCGGATCCCGGCGGCCACGATCGAGCCGACGACACCGAGCGCGAACGCCACCGACAGGGCGCAGAGGGCGTAGAACCCGCCCATGGTGGCCCACTGGTCGCTGTACAGCGCCGTGCTCGCCATCGGGTAGACCAGCCACGCCAGCACCGCGAACACCACGGCGATGCCGAGGAACCCGGCGCCGCGGCGGATGTCGTAGTCCTCGGTGATCGTCTTGAGTCGTCGCATCCTGGCTCCCGTCGTCAGCACGAGGATATCTCTCGTGTTCGCGTTGCGCTAGGGCCGCGCGAGGAGCCGTCCGCGCGCGGGAGCGTCCTCCGCGGTCGACACCGGGATGCCGGCCAGCCAGGTCGTGCGCACCACCCCGAGCAGCTCGCGCCCGTCGAACGCGCTCACTGGGTTGCGGTGCAGCAGCTCGTCGGCGTGCACCGTGAAGCGCTCGGCCGGCGCGAAGGAGACGAGGTCGGCATCCGCGCCGACGGCGATGCGGCCCTTGGTGGGCAGGCCGGCGAAGTCTGCGGTGTTGGTCGACATCCAGCGCAGCACCGAGGTGAGCGGGATGCCGCGCTTCTGGGCCTCGGTCCAGATGGCCGCGAGCCCGGTCTGCAGACCGGCGATGCCGCCCCAGGCCGCGCCGAAGTCGCCGCCGCGCGCGAACTTGAGGTCGGCGGTGCTGGGGGAGTGGTCGGTGACGATGAGGTCGATGTCGCCGTCGACCAGCGCCTGCCAGAGCGCGTCGCGGTTCGCGTTCGACCGGATCGGCGGGCAGCACTTGAACTGGGTCGCGCCGTCGGGGATGTCCTCCTCGTCGAACGTGAGGTAGTGCGGGCAGGTCTCGACGGTGATCGGCAGGCCCTCGGCCCGCGCGGCACGCAGCGCCGGCAGCGCCTCGGCGGAGGAGAGATGCAGGATGTGGGCGCGCGCCCCCGTGCGCCGAACCCCCGCGATCACGCGCTCGATGGCGGTGACCTCGGCCTCGTCCGGCCGCGACTCCACGAAGTGCGCGTACGACGTTCCGCCGTCGTTCTCGTGGGCGTCGAGCACGCCCGGGTCCTCGGCGTGCACGATGAGCAGGCCGCCGAAGCCGGCGATCTCGTCGAGCGCGGCATCCAGCTGCTCTGAGGTTAGGTGCTCGAACTCGTCGACGCCCGAGGGCGAGAGGAAGGCCTTGAAGCCGAAGACGCCGGCGTCCCACATCGCGCGGAGGTGCCCGAGGCTCTGTGGCACGGCGCCGCCCCAGAAGCCGACGTTGACCACCGACTTGCCCGCCGCGACCGTGCGCTTCGCCTCCAGCGCCTCCACGTTCGTGGTCGCGGGGATGCTGTTGAGCGGCATGTCGATCACCGTCGTCACGCCCCCGGCGGCGGCGGCGCGCGTGGCGCTGGCGAAGCCCTCCCACTCGGTGCGGCCGGGCTCGTTGATGTGCACATGGGTGTCGACGACGCCGGGCAGCAGCACCGCGTCATCCGCGAGCTCCACCGAGGCGTCGCCCTCGAGCCGCTCGGTGGAGATGGCGGCGATGCGGCCGTCGACCACCCCGATCTCCGCGGGCCGGAACTCCCCGTCGACCAGCACGGATGCCGCCCGCACCACCAGGTCGTAGTGCTCGGTCATGCTGCGCTCCGCTCGTCGAATCCTGCACCCATTATGGGCATGGATGACAGTACGCTTACGCCGTGCGGATACTGAGGAAACGATACAAAGCGCTGTATATCTTCGGTGGGTATGCGTTCGGTCTCGCCACCGGGCAGGCTGTGCACATACTGCTGTCGCCCGTCGCCGCCTC
>JAODAU010000443.1 GCA_025463615.1 Microbacteriaceae bacterium
GACCTTCACAGCGGGTCGAGCTTGTCGAGACCTCCCGCGGAGTTACTCGCGGGTGAGGTCTCGACAAGCTCGACCCGCTGAAGGCTCGACCCGCTTTTAGTCAGTCGAGGTTGCTGAGCAGCGCCACGACCTGGCGGGCGATGGTGCGGCCCGCGCGGTTCGCGCCGATGGTGGAGGCCTGCGGGCCGTAGCCGGCGAAGAAGATGCGGCCGTCCTTCCAGGACGAGCCGGCGCCGACGGTGACGCCGCCCTCCTTCTCGCGCAGCTTCAGCGGCGCGAGGTGCCGCAGCTCGGGCCGGAATCCGGTGGCCCAGACGATGGCGTCGGCACGCTGGAAGCTGCCGTCGGGGAAGCGCACGCCGTCCGGCTCGATCGACGAGAACATCGGTCGCGCCACGAGCAGACCGCGATCGATGCCGGCCTGGATGCGGCGGGTCCTGGGCACCCCGGTGCCGCTCACGATGCTCGGCAGCGCCCGACCGGCCCTCGCCGCGTCATCCTGTTTCGCCACCGCGCCGACCGCCGCCTCGACGTTGAACTCGCCGTCGGCGAAGTCGATCGGACGCCGCGAGACCCACGTGATCTCGGATGCGTGCTGCTCCAGCTCGAGCAGGAAGCCCACCGCCGACGTGCCGCCGCCCACCACGACCACGCTCTGGCCGTCGAAGTCTGCAGCGGACGCGTAGTCCGTCGTGTGTATATGCCGCCCCTGGAATTCGTTCATGCCCGGATACCACGGGATGAACGGGGAGCCCCAGGTGCCGGTCGCGTTCACGACGACCTCGGTGCCGATCTCGGTGCGGACCCCGTCGAGCAGGAATTCGACGATCAGCTCGGTGCCGCGGTTGAACACGTGCTTCACGTCGGCGTCGCGAACGACGTTGAGGCCGTAGTGCTGCTCGTACCGCGCGTAGTAGTCGGCGACGACATCCTTCGCGGGCGCCTGGCGGTCGGCGGTCTCGAAGCTGAGGCCGAGCTCTTCCATGCCGGGAAGGTCGTTGATGCGGTGCGCCGACCCGATGCGCAGGGCCTCCCAGCGGAACTGCCACGCGCCGCCGGTGCCCGGCCCGCGGTCGAGCACGACGAAGTCGTTGCCCGGTTCGAGGCCCAGGCGTTTGAGATAGAACGAGACCGAGAGTCCCGCCTGACCGGCGCCGATGACCACGACCGATGTTCTGGAAGGCACGGTCGTCACGCGTTAACGTTAGCCGCTGTTACCTGACCGTGACCGGCACAGTCTGGGCGCACCCCGTCATGCTAAAGTTGGGCTTTAGTTTTTCCAGATCCGTTGGTAATTCCCGGGCACATCTGCAGATCGGCATAAACGCCGGCCCGGGCAGGAATCGTGAGGGGGTCAAGCCATGGGGCGCGGCCGTCAAAAAGCAAAGCACACCAAGGTGGCGCGCGAGCTGAAGTACTTCAGCCCGGACACGAACTACAACGCGCTCGAACGCGAACTGACGCACCCCGGTGGCCCGATCGACCCGAAGCTCGAAGAGGACCTGGAGAAGTGGCCCGAGTTCAACTCGGTGGCCGACAAGTACAACGCCGAATACGACGACGATGAGTCGGACGAGGGCGAGTACGAGCCCGGGCAGAACCGCACAGCCTAGTCCCGGTAGCTGCCGACCAGTCTGACGGCCCCGCCGTCGACACCCTTGGCACCGTGCTCGAAACCGTCGAGCGCGCGCGCCGCCGTCGAGACCGTCGCGACCGTCCAGGCGGGAATGCCGTCGGTACCCAGTTGCGCGATGACCCCGTCCACGTCCCGGCCGCCGACCACCGCAAGCATCCCGATTCCCAGGTTCCACGTTCCCTCGGTCGACTCGAGGGTGGAGTCTCCCCACCGCGCAAGCACCCGGAACACGGGCGCGGGCGACCACGTCGACCGATCCACCTCCACCCAGCTGCCCACGGGCAGCACCCGCGCGAGGTTGGCGGCGATGCCGCCGCCGGTGACGTGGCTGAGGGCGTGCACGGCGCCGGGCTTGAGCGACAGCAGCCGCAGCAGCGGCGCGGTGTAGAGCCGGGTCGGCTCGAGCAGCACCTCGCCGACCACGCCGCCGAGGTCGGCCGACGTGTCGGTGTATCCGACCCCCGCCTTGGCGAGGATGTGCCGCACAAGCGAGTAGCCGTTGGAGTGCAGGCCCGAGGAGCCGAGGGCGACCACGACGTCGCCGTCGGTGACGAGGTGGCCGCCGAGGAGGGCATCCGCCTCGACCGCGCCGGTGGCGGCCCCGGCCACGTCGTAGTCGTCGGGCCCGAGCAGCCCGGGGTGCTCGGCGGTCTCGCCGCCGACGAGCGCGGTGCCGGTCTCGCTGCAGGCGCGGGCGATGCCGGCCACGATGTCGGCGATGCGGGTGGGAACGACCTTGCCGCAGGCGATGTAGTCGGTCATGAACAGGGGCTTGGCGCCGACGACCACGATGTCGTCGACCACCATGCCCACGAGGTCGAAGCCGATGGTGTCGTGCTTGTCGAGCGCCTGGGCGATCGCGACCTTGGTGCCCACGCCGTCCGTGGAGGTCGCGAGCAGCGGGCGGCGGTAGGCCTTGAGGAACGAGACGTCGTAGAGCCCGGCGAAGCCGCCCACCCCGCCCAGCACCTCGGGGCCGTGGGTCTTCGACACCGCCGACTTCATCAGCTCGACGGCCAGGTCGCCGGCGGCCGTGTCGACACCGGCCTCCCGATAGGAGGTGGAGGAGTTCTCGGTCACCCACCAAGAGTACCGGGGCTCCCGGCCGACACCCGGCCGCGGTATGCGAGACTTGAACGGGCCCGGATCCGGAAGCCCACAGCACCCAATCCCTGGAGTCCGCTTAAGCATGTGCGGCATCGTCGGCATCGTCTCGTCCGAGCCCGTCAACCAGCAGGTCTACGACAGCCTGCTCCTCCTTCAGCACCGCGGTCAGGATTCCACGGGCATCGCCACCGCGGAGGGCCGCACCTTCCACTCGGTGAAGGCGAAGGGCCAGGTGCGCGAGGCGTTCCGCACCCGCGACATGCGCTCGCTGCCCGGCAACATCGGCCTCGGCCACGTGCGCTACGCCACGAAGGGCAACGCCAAGAACGAGGAGGAGGCTCAGCCCTTCTACGTGAACGCGCCCTACGGCATCACGCTCGTGCACAATGGCAACCTCACCAACACGCGGGAGCTCACCGACGAGCTGTTCCGCATCGATCGTCGCCACCTCAACACCTCGAGCGACACCGAGCTGCTGGTCAACGTGCTCGCGCACGAGCTGCAGGAGCAGGTCACCGGGCCCAACCTCGACCCCGACCAGGTGTTCGCCGCGGTCGAGCGCGTGCACGAGCGCGTCGAGGGGTCGTA